>NZ_JBSHAW010000002.1:158622-276943 GCF_053611685.1 Streptomyces sp. NPDC054786
GGGGGGGGGGCCCCGCGGGGGGGGGGCCCCCGCGGGCCCCCGCCGGGGGCCCCGCCGGGGCCCCCCCCCCGGGGGGGGGGGGGGGGGGGGGCGCCCCCCCCCCCCCCCCCCACGCCGATTTGCCTGACTGCATCCTGCTCCCGTATCTTTTCCCAGAAGCCAAAGACCGCTGGTTGTCTCTGCGCGTCCGGTCCCGGACGTGTGGTGGCCGAAGGATCCGCTAGCTGCGGACGGCCTGCGCAGGTGTGTATGGATGAACTCCCGGACGGATTCCGCTCGGTCGAGTACGCCCCGTGCGCCTGCGCCGGGGCGTTTGTTTTGCCCAGCCCCTTCTGCGCGGTCCTCATCACCCGGAAGGAGGCCGAGGCTCATGGCGACGTCTGACAAGAACGCAGCCGTTGCGGAGATCACTGAGAAGCTCCGTGACTCCCACGCAGCTGTTGTGACTTCTTACACCGGACTGACTGTGGCGCAGCTCAAGGAGCTGCGTCGTTCTCTCGGCGAGAACGCTCAGTACCGTGTGGTGAAGAACACGCTGACCAAGATCGCGGCCAAGGAGGCCGGGATTCAGCTGGACGAGCACCTCAAGGGCTCGACCGCTGTTGCCTTCGTGACCGGTGACCCGGTCACGGCGGCGAAGGGTCTTCGTGACTTCGCCAAGGAAAACCCCGCTCTCGTCATCAAGGGCGGTGTCCTTGACGGCAAGGCGCTGTCCGCCGACGAGATCAAGAAGCTTGCGGACCTCGAGTCCCGTGAGGTTCTGCTCGCCAAGCTGGCGGGTGGCATGAAGGCGTCCATGGTCAAGGCCGCGGCGACCTTCCAGGCCCCCCTCACGAAGTTCGCCCGCACCGCGGACGCGCTTCGCAGCAAGGTCGAGCAGGGCGGTGCCGGTACGCCGGCTCCCGCCGAGGCTGCCGAGTAATCACTCGGACGCCCAGCGGGCCCGTAGTACGCCCGCCAGACATGTACATCCGGCACCAGCCGAATTAGTGGAAGGACCGCCACCATGGCGAAGCTCAGCCAGGAAGACCTGCTCGCGCAGTTCGAGGGCATGACCCTCATCGAGCTCTCCGAGTTCGTGAAGGCGTTCGAGGACAAGTTCGACGTCGAGGCCGCTGCCCCGGTCGCCGTTGCCGCCGCCGGCGTCCCCGGCGCCCCGGCCGCCGAGGTCGAGGAGCAGGACGAGTTCGACGTCATCCTCACCGGTGCGGGCGACAAGAAGATCCAGGTCATCAAGGTCGTGCGTGAGCTGACCTCCCTGGGCCTGAAGGAGGCCAAGGACCTCGTCGACGGCACCCCGAAGCCGGTCCTCGAGAAGGTCGCCAAGGACGCCGCGGAGAAGGCTGCCGAGTCCCTCAAGGGCGCCGGCGCCTCCGTCGAGGTCAAGTGACCCCACTGAGTCTCTGACTCACGTCCACGGCGCCTGAGGCGCTTCGGACACCAGCCAAGGGCGATCACCCATGCGGGTGGTCGCCCTTCGGCGTGCTCGCCACGGCTGCATTGTCTCGCGCCTGCGTGCGAGTATGGTGATCATCGTTGCCCGGACGTGCCCCCATGTGACGATCTCCCAGAGGTGGGGGGCCTTGACGAACCGGACGCGGCGCGCAATTCTCGGGACGCGACGCAGAAGCGATCCAGGGTTCGAGGCATGGATCGCCGACGAAGAGGGAAGCATCGGTGTGCGCCACTGGCGCAGGGCTTTCGGCAGGCGCAGGGCAATGGGCGTAGAGAAGAACAACGAGGAGCTCCTCCGGCGCGGAGGGCATGACCTCCCGGAGGGAGAAGATCGGTATCACGCTGCTGAACCGGTCTCCGGAAACTCGCTCTGGACATCAGTGTGCCAAGTGGCTACACTGACCCTTTGCGCTGCCTGTTAGCTGCTCCCTGCCCGTCACCAGGGGCATACCCGAGCCCGAGCAAAGCTGAATGAACCGCCCTGATCTGGGCTTTCCCTCAGTCTGCTCGATTCGGGACCGGTACGCGCGTAGTGAGTCCGAGCCCTCGGAAGGACCCCCTCTTGGCCGCCTCGCGCAACGCCTCGACTGCCAATACGAACAACGGCGACAGCACCGCCCCGCTGCGCATCTCTTTTGCGAAGATCAAGGAGCCCCTCGGGGTTCCGAACCTCCTTGCGCTGCAGACCGAAAGCTTCGACTGGCTGCTCGGCAATGCCGCATGGAAGGGTCGCGTCGAGGCTGCGCTGGAGAGTGGGCAGGAAGTCCCCACCAAGTCCGGTCTTGAAGAGATCTTCGAAGAGATCTCCCCGATCGAAGACTTCTCCGGGTCGATGTCGCTGACGTTCCGCGACCACCGCTTCGAGCCCCCGAAGAACTCCATCGACGAGTGCAAGGAGCGCGACTTCACGTACGCGGCTCCGCTCTTCGTCACCGCGGAGTTCACGAACAACGAGACCGGCGAGATCAAGTCCCAGACGGTCTTCATGGGCGACTTCCCGCTCATGACGAACAAGGGCACCTTCTGCATCAACGGCACCGAGCGTGTCGTCGTCTCGCAGCTGGTCCGCTCGCCGGGCGTGTACTTCGACAGCTCCATCGACAAGACGTCCGACAAGGACATCTTCTCGGCCAAGATCATCCCGTCCCGGGGTGCCTGGCTGGAGATGGAGATCGACAAGCGCGACATGGTCGGTGTGCGCATCGACCGCAAGCGCAAGCAGTCCGTGACCGTTCTGCTC
This sequence comes from Streptomyces sp. NPDC054786, assembly GCF_053611685.1. NCBI lineage: Bacteria > Bacillati > Actinomycetota > Actinomycetes > Kitasatosporales > Streptomycetaceae > Streptomyces > Streptomyces sp. NPDC054786. The sequence goes on from NZ_JBSHAW010000002.1 coordinate 161,318, forward strand.
AAGGCTCTCGGTTGGACGACCGAGCAGATCCTCGAGGAGTTCGGCGAGTACGAGTCCATGCGCGCCACCCTGGAGAAGGACCACACCCAGGGCCAGGACGACGCGCTGCTCGACATCTACCGCAAGCTGCGTCCGGGCGAGCCGCCGACCCGTGAGGCCGCGCAGACGCTGCTCGAGAACCTGTACTTCAACCCCAAGCGCTACGACCTCGCCAAGGTCGGCCGCTACAAGGTCAACAAGAAGCTCGGCGGCGACGAGCCGCTCGACGCCGGCGTGCTGACCACCGATGACGTCATCGCGACGATCAAGTACCTGGTCAAGCTGCACGCGGGCGAGACCGAGACGATGGGCGAGTCCGGTCGTTCGATCGTCGTCGAGACCGACGACATCGACCACTTCGGCAACCGTCGTCTGCGCAACGTCGGCGAGCTCATCCAGAACCAGGTCCGCACGGGTCTGGCTCGTATGGAGCGCGTCGTGCGTGAGCGCATGACCACCCAGGACGTCGAGGCGATCACGCCGCAGACCCTGATCAACATCCGGCCGGTCGTCGCCTCCATCAAGGAGTTCTTCGGCACCAGCCAGCTGTCCCAGTTCATGGACCAGACCAACCCGCTGTCGGGTCTGACCCACAAGCGTCGCCTGTCGGCGCTCGGCCCGGGTGGTCTCTCCCGTGAGCGGGCCGGCCTGGACGTCCGTGACGTGCACCCCTCGCACTACGGCCGTATGTGCCCGATCGAGACCCCTGAAGGTCCCAACATCGGTCTGATCGGCTCGCTGGCCTCCTACGGCCGGGTCAACGTCTTCGGCTTCATCGAGACGCCCTACCGCAAGGTCGTCGACGGCCAGGTCACCGAGGAGGTGGACTACCTCACCGCTGATGAGGAGGACCGCTTCCTGATCGCCCAGGCCAACGCGAAGCTCTCCGAGGACATGCGGTTCTCCGAGCAGCGTGTCCTGGTCCGCCGCCGTGGTGGCGAGGTCGACCTGGTCCCGGCCGACGAGGTCGACTTCATGGACGTCTCGCCGCGCCAGATGGTGTCGGCCGCGACCGCCATGATCCCGTTCCTTGAGCACGACGACGCCAACCGTGCGCTCATGGGATCGAACATGATGCGCCAGGCCGTTCCGCTGATCAAGGCGGAGGCGCCGCTGGTCGGCACCGGCATGGAGTACCGCTGTGCGGTCGACGCCGGTGACGTGATCAAGGCGGAGAAGGACGGTGTGGTCCAGGAGGTCTCCGCGGACTACATCACCGTCGCCAACGACGACGGCACGTACACCACGTACCGCGTCGCCAAGTTCACCCGCTCCAACCAGGGCACCTCCTTCAACCAGAAGGTCGTCGTGGACGAGGGCGCGCGGGTCATCGAGGGCCAGGTCCTCGCCGACGGTCCGTCCACGGACGAAGGCGAGATGGCGCTCGGCAAGAACCTGCTCGTGGCGTTCATGCCGTGGGAGGGCCACAACTACGAGGACGCGATCATCCTGTCGCAGCGCCTCGTGCAGGACGACGTCCTCTCCTCGATCCACATCGAGGAGCACGAGGTCGACGCCCGTGACACCAAGCTCGGCCCCGAGGAGATCACCCGGGACATCCCGAACGTCTCCGAGGAGGTCCTCTCCGACCTCGATGAGCGCGGCATCATCCGTATCGGTGCCGAGGTCGTCGCCGGCGACATCCTCGTCGGCAAGGTCACGCCCAAGGGTGAGACCGAGCTGACCCCCGAGGAGCGCCTGCTCCGCGCGATCTTCGGTGAGAAGGCGCGCGAGGTGCGCGACACCTCGCTGAAGGTGCCGCACGGTGAGATCGGCAAGGTCATCGGCGTCCGCGTCTTCGACCGCGAAGAGGGCGACGAGCTGCCCCCGGGCGTGAACCAGCTGGTCCGCGTCTATGTCGCGCAGAAGCGTAAGATCACCGACGGTGACAAGCTCGCCGGCCGTCACGGCAACAAGGGCGTCATCTCGAAGATCCTGCCGGTCGAGGACATGCCGTTCCTGGAGGACGGCACCCCGGTCGACATCATCCTCAACCCGCTGGGTGTCCCGTCCCGAATGAACCCGGGACAGGTCCTGGAGATCCACCTCGGCTGGCTCGCCAGCCAGGGCTGGAAGGTCGAGGGTGCCGAGGAGGAGTGGAAGAAGCGTCTCCACTCGATCTCCGCCGACGAGGTCGCCCCCGGCTCCAACGTCGCCACCCCGGTGTTCGACGGTGCGCGCGAGGACGAGATCTCCGGCCTCTTCGAGTCGACGATCCCGAACCGCGACGGCGAGCGGATGGTCAAGGGTTCCGGCAAGGCGCGGATGTTCGACGGCCGCTCCGGTGAGCCGTTCCCGGACCCGATCTCGATCGGGTACATGTACATCCTCAAGCTCCACCACCTGGTCGACGACAAGCTCCACGCGCGTTCGACCGGTCCGTACTCCATGATCACCCAGCAGCCGCTGGGTGGTAAGGCTCAGTTCGGTGGCCAGCGGTTCGGTGAGATGGAGGTGTGGGCGCTGGAGGCTTACGGCGCCGCATACGCCCTCCAGGAGCTGCTGACGATCAAGTCCGACGACGTCACCGGCCGCGTGAAGGTCTACGAGGCCATCGTCAAGGGCGAGAACATCCCCGAGCCCGGCATTCCCGAGTCCTTCAAGGTGCTCATCAAGGAAATGCAGTCCCTGTGCCTCAACGTGGAGGTGCTGTCCTCGGACGGCATGTCCATCGAGATGCGCGACACCGACGAGGACGTCTTCCGCGCAGCGGAGGAGCTCGGCATCGACCTGTCCCGGCGCGAGCCGAGCAGCGTCGAAGAGGTCTGACGGGAGTCTGACGGAGCCCAGCCCGCTGGGTTCCGTCGGCCCCAAGACCCCCGTTTCAGACCACAGACTTACAACCCTGAGAGGGATTGACGCATAGTGCTCGACGTCAACTTCTTCGATGAGCTCCGGATCGGTCTGGCCACCGCTGACGACATCCGTCAGTGGAGCCACGGCGAGGTCAAGAAGCCCGAGACCATCAACTACCGCACCCTCAAGCCCGAAAAGGACGGACTCTTCTGCGAGAAGATCTTCGGTCCGACCCGGGACTGGGAGTGCTACTGCGGTAAGTACAAGCGCGTCCGCTTCAAGGGCATCATCTGCGAGCGCTGTGGCGTCGAGGTCACTCGCGCCAAGGTGCGTCGTGAGCGGATGGGTCACATCGAGCTGGCCGCTCCCGTTACCCACATCTGGTACTTCAAGGGCGTGCCGAGCCGGCTGGGCTACCTGCTGGACCTCGCGCCCAAGGACCTCGAGAAGGTCATCTACTTCGCCGCCTACATGATCACGTGGGTGGACGAGGAGCGCCGTACGCGCGACCTGCCCTCGCTGGAGGCGCATGTCTCCGTCGAGCGTCAGCAGATCGAGCAGCGTCGCGACTCCGACCTGGAGGCCCGCGCCAAGAAGCTCGAGACCGACCTGGCCGAGCTCGAGGCCGAGGGTGCCAAGGCCGATGTGCGCCGCAAGGTGCGCGAGGGTGCCGAGCGTGAGATGAAGCAGCTGCGCGACCGTGCGCAGCGCGAGATCGACCGTCTCGACGAGGTGTGGAACCGCTTCAAGAACCTCAAGGTCCAGGACCTCGAGGGCGACGAGCTGCTCTACCGCGAGCTGCGTGACCGCTTCGGCACGTACTTCGACGGCTCCATGGGTGCCGCTGCCCTGCAGAAGCGCCTGGAGACCTTCGACCTCGACGAGGAGGCCGAGCGCCTCCGCGAGATCATCCGTACCGGCAAGGGCCAGAAGAAGACCCGTGCGCTCAAGCGCCTCAAGGTCGTCTCCGCCTTCCTGCAGACCCGCAACAGCCCCAAGGGCATGGTGCTGGACTGCATCCCGGTGATCCCGCCGGACCTGCGTCCGATGGTGCAGCTGGACGGTGGCCGCTTCGCGACCTCCGACCTGAACGACCTGTACCGCCGTGTGATCAACCGCAACAACCGCCTCAAGCGTCTCCTTGACCTCGGTGCCCCCGAGATCATCGTGAACAACGAGAAGCGGATGCTGCAGGAGGCCGTCGACGCGCTGTTCGACAACGGCCGCCGTGGTCGCCCGGTGACCGGTCCCGGTAACCGTCCGCTGAAGTCCCTCAGCGACATGCTGAAGGGTAAGCAGGGCCGGTTCCGTCAGAACCTGCTCGGTAAGCGAGTCGACTACTCGGCGCGTTCCGTCATCGTCGTCGGCCCGCAGCTCAAGCTGCACCAGTGCGGTCTGCCCAAGGCCATGGCGCTGGAGCTCTTCAAGCCGTTCGTGATGAAGCGCCTGGTGGACCTCAACCACGCGCAGAACATCAAGAGCGCGAAGCGCATGGTCGAGCGCGGCCGCACGGTCGTCTACGACGTGCTCGAAGAGGTCATCGCCGAGCACCCGGTGCTGCTGAACCGTGCACCCACCCTGCACCGTCTGGGCATCCAGGCCTTCGAGCCGCAGCTGGTCGAGGGCAAGGCCATTCAGATTCACCCGCTCGTCTGCACCGCGTTCAACGCGGACTTCGACGGTGACCAGATGGCCGTCCACCTCCCGCTGTCCGCGGAGGCCCAGGCCGAGGCCCGCATCCTGATGCTGTCCTCGAACAACATCCTCAAGCCGGCCGACGGCCGTCCGGTCACCATGCCGACCCAGGACATGGTGCTCGGCCTCTTCTTCCTCACCACGGATGAAGAGGAGCGCAAGGTCATCGGTGAGGGCCGCGCGTTCGGCTCCGCCGCCGAGGCGATCATGGCGTTCGACGCCAAGGAGCTCTCGCTCCAGGCGAAGGTCGACATCCGCTTCCCGATCGGCACCGTCCCGCCCCGTGGCTGGACCCCGCCGGTTCCGGAAGAGGGCGAGCCCGAGTGGCAGCAGGGCGACAGCTTCCGGCTGCGGACGACCCTGGGCCGTGCGCTCTTCAACGAGCTGCTGCCCGAGGACTACCCGTTCGTCGACTACTCGGTGGGCAAGAAGCAGCTCTCCGCGATCGTCAACGACCTGGCAGAGCGCTACCCGAAGGTCATCGTGGCGGCGACGCTCGACAACCTGAAGGCGGCCGGCTTCCACTGGGCGACCCGTTCCGGCGTCACCGTCGCCGTCTCGGACATCGTCGTGCCGGAGGCCAAGAAGGCCATCGTCGCGGGCTACGAGGCCCAGGACGAGAAGGTCCAGAAGCAGTACGAGCGCGGTCTGATCACCAAGGACGAGCGCACTCAGGAACTGATCAACATCTGGACCAAGGCGACCAATGAGGTCTCCGAGGCGATGAATGAGAACTTCCCCAAGACGAACCCCATCTTCATGATGGTTGACTCGGGTGCCCGAGGAAACATGATGCAGATGCGGCAGATCGCCGGTATGCGTGGTCTGGTGTCGAACGCGAAGAACGAGACCATCCCGCGTCCGATCAAGGCGTCGTTCCGCGAGGGTCTGTCCGTGCTGGAGTACTTCATCTCCACGCACGGTGCCCGTAAGGGTCTGGCGGACACCGCTCTGCGTACCGCCGACTCCGGTTACCTCACCCGTCGTCTGGTCGACGTCTCCCAGGACGTCATCATTCGCGAGGAGGACTGCGGCACGGAGCGTGGCCTCAAGCTGCGGATCGCCTCGAAGGATGCCGCCGGCGTCCTGCGCAAGGCGGACGACGTCGAGTCCAGCGTCTACGCACGCATGCTGGCCGAGGACGTCGTCGTCGACGGCAAGGTCGTCGCTCCGGCGAACGTCGACCTCGGTGACGTGCTCATCGACGCGCTGGTCAACGCGGGCGTCGAGGAGGTCAAGACCCGCTCGGTCCTGACCTGTGAGTCCGCGGTCGGCACCTGTGCCTTCTGCTACGGCCGTTCGCTGGCCACCGGCAAGCTGGTCGACATCGGTGAGGCGGTCGGCATCATCGCCGCCCAGTCCATCGGTGAGCCCGGCACCCAGCTGACGATGCGTACCTTCCACACCGGTGGTGTGGCCGGTGACGACATCACCCTGGGTCTGCCGCGTGTCGTCGAGCTCTTCGAGGCCCGTACGCCCAAGGGTGTCGCCCCGATCTCGGAGGCGGCCGGCCGCGTCCGGATCGAGGAGACCGAGAAGACCAAGAAGCTCGTCGTCACCCCGGACGACGGCAGCGACGAGACCGCCTACGGCGTCTCCAAGCGTGCCCGTCTCCTGGTGGGCGAGGGCGACCACGTCACCGTCGGTCAGCCGCTGACCGTGGGTGCGGTCAACCCGCACGACGTGCTGCGGATCCTCGGCCAGCGCGCCGTCCAGGTCCACCTGGTCGGCGAGGTCCAGAAGGTCTACAACAGCCAGGGCGTGGCGATCCACGACAAGCACATCGAGATCATCATCCGGCAGATGCTGCGCCGTGTGACGATCATCGAGTCCGGCGACGCGGAGCTGCTGCCGGGCGAGCTGGTGGAGCGCACGAAGTTCGAGGGCGAGAACCGTCGTGTCGTGGCGGAAGGCGGCCACCCGGCCTCCGGCCGTCCGCAGCTGATGGGTATCACCAAGGCTTCGCTGGCCACCGAGTCCTGGCTGTCGGCGGCGTCCTTCCAGGAGACGACCAGGGTCCTGACCGACGCGGCGATCAACGCCAAGTCGGACTCCCTGATCGGCCTCAAGGAGAACGTCATCATCGGTAAGCTCATCCCGGCCGGTACGGGCCTGTCCCGCTACCGCAACATCCGGGTCGAGCCCACCGAAGAGGCCAAGGCCGCGATGTACTCGGCCGTCGGTTACGACGACATCGACTACTCGCCCTTCGGCACCGGCTCCGGCCAGGCGGTCCCGCTGGAGGACTACGACTACGGTCCGTACAACCAGTAAGCCCGGTCCGTACGACAGCAACAGGGCGGCCATCCCTCGCGGGGTGGCCGCCCTGCGGCGTTGTCCGGCCCCCACCGGGTCGGGGGCCGCGCGGGGGAACTTGTCCTCCCATTGCTGCGTCTCTGATGAGAAGATGGAGAGTACTGTCGAGCGGGGGGAGGTTCGCGAAGTGGCATTCCAGCCGTGGCAGGGCGGGCAGCCGGCTCAGCCGTCGAATCAGGTGCCTGCCATGCGTGCCTCGCACGCCGATCGTGAGCGGGCGGTCGATGTGCTCAAGGCGGGGTTCGCCGAGGGGCGGCTGCAGCAGCCGGAGTACGAGCAGCGGATCGGACGGGCCTACAAGGCACAGACGCACGCCGAGCTGCAGATGCTGGTGGCGGATCTTCCGCAGGGGCCGGTACCGCAGGCGCAGTTCGTGCCGCAGCGGCCCATGGTGCCGGCGACGTTCATGCCGATGCAGATGCCGGTGCCGGTGCACACCAACAGCTCGGCGACGGGCGCGCTGGTCTGCGGGATCATGACGCCGGTGACGTGGGGGCTGACGGCGATTCCGGCGGTGATCCTGGGACACAAGGCGCGCGCCGAGATCCGCCGCACCGGGGAGCGCGGGGATGGCCAGGCGATTACGGGGCTGGTGCTGGGCTGGCTGGCGATCGGCGGCTGGGTGCTGTTCCTGCTGGTCTTCATCCTGACGGCGGCGGTCAACCTCTGACCGGTCCGCGGGCCGGGGCCACCGGCGGGCGGTGCGCGGCCGCGGTGTGTTGCGGGGGCGTGGCGCCTTCTTCCGTACGGTCGCCGAGCGCACTACGGTGACCGCAACGCCGTGACGAGTCCGGCGTGTCCTTCGCGTGTGCATTTGTTTTGACCGCAGCCCATGCGGTAGGTACGCTCTGACCTTGTGCCTGGGGTGTCCCTGGGCTGCCGTGCGCGCAATCTCCACAGCCTCTGGCCGGAGAGCCACAGCACGGAAGCCAGGTTTTGACACCGCAATCTGCCGCCTCACTCGTTCCAGCGAGGGATCGGACTGCAGTATTCGACACACCCGACCGCGTGGGTCGGGGAATGTTCCAGGTTAGCTTTACCGAGACTGGCACACAGAAACCGGAGAAACGGTGCCTACGATCCAGCAGCTGGTCCGAAAGGGCCGGCAGGACAAGGTCGAGAAGAACAAGACGCCCGCGCTCGAGGGTTCCCCCCAGCGCCGTGGCGTCTGCACGCGTGTTTTCACGACCACCCCGAAGAAGCCGAACTCGGCCCTGCGTAAGGTCGCGCGTGTGCGTCTGACCAGCGGGATCGAGGTCACCGCTTACATTCCGGGTGAGGGCCACAACCTCCAGGAGCACTCGATCGTGCTCGTGCGTGGCGGCCGTGTGAAGGACCTGCCGGGTGTTCGGTACAAGATCATCCGCGGCTCCCTCGACACGCAGGGCGTCAAGAACCGCAAGCAGGCTCGCAGCCGCTACGGCGCCAAGAAGGAGAAGTAAGAATGCCTCGTAAGGGCCCCGCCCCGAAGCGCCCGGTCATCATTGACCCGGTCTACGGTTCTCCTCTGGTGACCTCCCTCATCAACAAGGTGCTGCTGAACGGAAAGCGCTCCACCGCCGAGCGCATCGTTTACGGCGCCATGGAGGGTCTGCGCGAGAAGACCGGTAACGACCCGGTCATCACGCTCAAGCGCGCGCTCGAGAACATCAAGCCGACCCTCGAGGTCAAGTCCCGCCGTGTCGGTGGCGCGACCTACCAGGTCCCGGTCGAGGTCAAGCCCGGCCGTGCCGGCACCCTCTCGCTCCGCTGGCTCGTGGGCTACTCCCGCGCCCGCCGCGAGAAGACCATGACCGAGCGCCTCATGAACGAACTGCTCGACGCCTCCAACGGCCTCGGCGCTTCGGTCAAGAAGCGTGAGGACACGCACAAGATGGCCGAGTCCAACAAGGCCTTCGCGCACTACCGCTGGTAGTCGCAACCCACATCGAGACCGAGAGAAGATTGAGCCACTATGGCCACCACTTCGCTTGACCTGGCCAAGGTCCGCAATATTGGGATCATGGCCCACATCGACGCGGGCAAGACGACCACCACCGAGCGGATCCTGTTCTACACCGGCGTTTCCTACAAGATCGGTGAGGTCCACGACGGCGCTGCCACGATGGACTGGATGGAGCAGGAGCAGGAGCGCGGCATCACGATCACGTCTGCCGCGACGACCTGCCACTGGCCGCTGGAAGACGTCGACAACACCATCAACATCATCGACACCCCGGGCCACGTCGACTTCACGGTCGAGGTGGAGCGCTCGCTGCGCGTCCTGGACGGTGCGGTGACGGTGTTCGACGGCGTTGCCGGTGTCGAGCCCCAGTCCGAGACCGTCTGGCGTCAGGCGGACCGCTACGGCGTTCCGCGTATCTGCTTCGTCAACAAGCTCGACCGCACGGGTGCCGAGTTCCACCGCTGCGTCGACATGATCGTGGACCGCCTCGGCGCGACCCCGATCGTGATGCAGCTCCCGATCGGCACCGAGGCCGACTTCAAGGGCGTCGTCGACCTCGTGACGATGAAGGCCCTGGTCTGGTCGGCCGAGGCCGCCAAGGGTGAGATGTACGACACCGTCGACATCCCGGACACCCACATCGAGGCTGCCGACGAGTGGCGCGGCAAGCTGCTCGAGGCCGTTGCCGAGAACGATGAAGAGAGCATGGAGCTGTACCTGGAGGGCCAGGAGCCCACCGTGGAGCAGCTCTACGCGGCGATCCGTCGGATCACCATCGCTTCGGGCAAGGCCGAGAACACCACCGTCACCCCGGTGTTCTGCGGTACCGCGTTCAAGAACAAGGGCGTGCAGCCCCTGCTCGACGCGGTTGTGCGCTACCTCCCCTCCCCCCTCGACGTCGAGGCCATCGAAGGCCACTCCGTCAAGGACCCGGAAGAGATCATCAAGCGCCAGCCGTCCGAGAGCGAGCCGCTGGCCGCTCTGGCGTTCAAGATTGCGAGCGACCCCCACCTGGGCAAGCTCACCTTCATCCGCATCTACTCGGGCCGCCTTGAGGCCGGCTCGCAGGTGCAGAACTCGGTGAAGGGCAAGAAGGAGCGCATCGGCAAGATCTACCGGATGCACGCGAACAAGCGTGAGGAGATCGAGTCGGTGGGTGCCGGTGACATCGTCGCCGTCATGGGTCTGAAGCAGACCACCACCGGTGAGACCCTCTGCGACGCGGGCAACCCGGTCATCCTGGAATCGATGGAGTTCCCGGCCCCGGTCATCCAGGTCGCCATTGAGCCCAAGTCCAAGGGCGACCAGGAGAAGCTGGGTGTCGCCATCCAGCGACTCGCCGAAGAGGACCCCTCGTTCCAGGTGCACACCGACGAGGAGACCGGCCAGACCATCATCGCGGGTATGGGCGAGCTGCACCTCGACGTGCTGGTCGACCGTATGAAGCGTGAGTTCCGGGTCGAGGCCAACGTCGGCAAGCCGCAGGTCGCGTACCGCGAGACCCTGCGCAAGCCGGTCGAGCGTCTCGACTACACGCACAAGAAGCAGACTGGTGGTTCCGGCCAGTTCGCGAAGGTGCAGATCGCGATCGCGCCCCTCGAGGGCGACGGTTACGAGTTCGAGAACAAGGTCACCGGTGGCCGTATCCCGCGGGAGTACATCCCGTCCGTGGACGCGGGCTGCCAGGAGGCCATGGAGTTCGGTGTTCTCGCCGGCTACCCGCTGACCGGCGTCAAGGTCACGCTGCTCGACGGTGCGTTCCACGAGGTCGACTCCTCGGAGATGGCCTTCAAGATCGCCGGTTCGATGGCCTTCAAGGAGGCCGCGCGCAAGGCCTCCCCGGCCCTGCTCGAGCCGATGATGAAGGTCGAGGTCACCACGCCCGAGGACTACATGGGCGATGTGATCGGCGACATCAACTCCCGCCGTGGACAGATTCAGTCCATGGAGGAGCGCAGCGGCGCCAAGCTCATCACGGGCCTGGTCCCCCTGTCGGAGATGTTCGGCTACGTCGGCGACCTCCGCAGCAAGACCTCGGGTCGCGCAAGCTACTCGATGCAGTTCGACTCCTACGCCGAGGTTCCCCGGAACGTCGCCGAGGAGATCATCGCGAAGGCCAAGGGCGAATAGCTCCGTCTCCCGAGAGTCGGAACACGCTTTAGGCTTGACACCGTCTGATGGGGTAATCCCCGCAATCCGTGAGGATTGCCCCGTCAGCCGGCATCCCAGCAAAGATCACCTGGCGCCGATGAGTAAGGCGTACAGAACCACTTCAGGAGGAACCAGTGGCGAAGGCGAAGTTCGAGCGGACTAAGCCGCACGTCAACATCGGCACCATCGGTCACATTGACCACGGTAAGACGACCCTCACGGCCGCCATTACCAAGGTGCTGCACGACGCGTACCCGGACCTGAACGAGGCCTCGGCCTTCGACCAGATCGACAAGGCTCCTGAGGAGCGCCAGCGCGGTATCACGATTTCGATCGCGCACGTCGAGTACCAGACGGAGAACCGTCACTACGCCCACGTCGACTGCCCCGGTCACGCGGACTACATCAAGAACATGATCACGGGTGCGGCGCAGATGGACGGCGCCATCCTCGTGGTTGCCGCCACCGACGGCCCGATGCCGCAGACCAAGGAGCACGTGCTCCTGGCCCGCCAGGTCGGCGTTCCGTACATCGTTGTCGCCCTGAACAAGGCCGACATGGTGGACGACGAGGAGATCCTGGAGCTCGTCGAGCTCGAGGTCCGTGAGCTCCTCTCCGAGTACGAGTTCCCGGGCGACGACGTTCCGGTCGTCAAGGTCTCGGCGCTCAAGGCGCTCGAGGGCGACAAGGAGTGGGGCGACTCCGTCCTCAAGCTCATGAACGCCGTCGACGAGTCGATCCCGCAGCCCGAGCGCGACGTCGACAAGCCGTTCCTGATGCCGATCGAGGACGTCTTCACGATCACCGGCCGTGGCACCGTTGTCACCGGTCGTATCGAGCGTGGTGTCCTCAAGGTCAACGAGACCGTCGACATCATCGGCATCAAGACCGAGAAGACCACCACCACGGTCACCGGTATCGAGATGTTCCGGAAGCTCCTCGACGAGGGCCAGGCCGGTGAGAACGTCGGTCTGCTGCTTCGCGGTATCAAGCGCGAGGACGTCGAGCGCGGCCAGGTCATCATCAAGCCGGGTTCGGTCACGCCGCACACCTCGTTCGAGGCCCAGGCGTACATCCTGTCGAAGGACGAGGGTGGCCGTCACACCCCCTTCTTCAACAACTACCGCCCGCAGTTCTACTTCCGTACCACCGACGTGACCGGCGTCGTGACCCTCCCCGAGGGCACCGAGATGGTCATGCCGGGCGACAACACTGAGATGACCGTTGAGCTCATCCAGCCCGTCGCGATGGAAGAGGGCCTGAAGTTCGCCATCCGTGAGGGTGGCCGGACCGTCGGCGCCGGCCAGGTCACCAAGATCACGAAGTAATTTCGCTGATCCGGGTGATCCGGTAGCTTCCGGCCCTCGGGCCGGGGGTGCGGGGCGCTGCCCCGAAAAGCACGGCAAGGAGCCCTGTCCACCATCAGGTGGGCGGGGCTCCTTGACAGTTGGGTCCCGATTGGCCTTAGGCGTCCGGGGTATGGCACACTGTCCAGGTTGCTCGGTTGAGTGCCGATGCTGCGCGCCTCTCGCCGGGAGGACCGGAAGCGAGTCCCAGGTATTCGTCGTCCCTTCTCAGGGCCGGAAATACGGGAATCTTCCGGGAAGCGTCAGCGGGGTGCCTCGGCCAGGCGTCCGGTGGGTGTTCTTCCCCTGCCTACTCCTTCTGAAGGATCTCCTTTACGGAGATTTACGGGAAGGGGTGCGACACGCCCGACCGCGTGGGTCGGAGAAGAACGGTGGTTCCCAGGGAGCACAGCACACCGGGTCCCAGAGCGTTACGAGAGACAGGACTACGAAGTAGCCATGGCGGGACAGAAGATCCGCATCCGGCTCAAGGCCTACGACCACGAGGTCATCGACTCTTCGGCGAAGAAGATCGTCGAGACGGTGACCCGTACTGGTGCGTCGGTCGCGGGCCCGGTGCCGCTGCCCACTGAAAAGAACGTGTACTGCGTCATCAAGTCGCCGCACAAGTACAAGGACGCGCGCGAGCACTTCGAGATGCGCACGCACAAGCGCCTGATCGACATCCTCGACCCGACGCCCAAGACCGTTGACTCGCTGATGCGCCTGGACCTTCCGGCCGGCGTTGACATCGAGATCAAGCTCTGAGAGGCGCGGAAGAGATGGCTAAGCAGATCAAGGGCATCCTGGGCGAGAAGCTCGGCATGACCCAGGTCTGGGACGAGAACAACCGTGTCGTCCCGGTGACCGTGGTGAAGGCCGGCCCCTGCGTCGTTACCCAGGTGCGTACCAATGACCAGGACGGTTACGACTCCGTCCAGATCGCCTTCGGCGAGATCGACCCGCGCAAGGTGAACAAGCCCCTCAAGGGCCACTTCGCGAAGGCCGACGTCACCCCCCGTCGCCACCTCGTCGAGGTTCGTACCACCGATGCCGGTGAGTACACCCTCGGCCAGGAAGTGACCGCTGAGACCTTCGAGTCCGGCGTCAAGGTGGATGTGACCGGCAAGAGCAAGGGCAAGGGCTTCGCCGGTGTCATGAAGCGTCACGGCTTCCATGGCGGCAAGGCCTCCCACGGTGCCCACCGTGTGCACCGTAAGCCTGGCTCCATCGGTGGCTGCGCCACCCCGGGCCGTGTGTTCAAGGGCATGCGGATGGCCGGCCGTATGGGCAATGAGCGGGTCACCACCCAGAACCTGACCGTCCATGCCGTTGACGCGGAGAAGGGTCTGCTGCTCATCAAGGGCGCAGTTCCTGGTCCGAACGGCGGCCTCGTCCTGGTCCGTACCGCGGCCAAGGGGGCCTGAGGTAACCGATGAGCACCATTGACATCCTTTCGCCGGCAGGCGACAAGGCCGGTACCGTCGAGCTCCCCACGGAGATCTTCGACGCGAAGGTCAGCGTTCCGCTGATCCACCAGGTCGTTGTCGCACAGCTGGCCGCTGCCCGTCAGGGCACGCACAAGACCAAGACTCGCGGCGAGGTCCGCGGCGGTGGCAAGAAGCCGTACCGCCAGAAGGGCACCGGCCGTGCGCGTCAGGGTTCGACCCGCGCGCCGCAGTTCGCCGGCGGTGGCATCGTCCACGGCCCCGTGCCGCGTGACTACAGCCAGCGGACCCCGAAGAAGATGAAGGTTGCCGCCCTGCGCGGTGCCCTCACCGACCGGGCCCGCAACAGCCGCATCCACGTCGTTGCCGGCGTGGTCGAGGGCGACATCTCCACCAAGGCCGCCAAGACTCTTCTCGGCAAGGTCAGCGAGCGCAAGAACGTGCTCCTGGTCGCCGAGCGCAGCGACGAGGCCGCGTGGCTGTCCGCCCGCAACCTGCCCCAGGTTCACATCCTGGAGCCGGGCCAGCTGAACACGTACGACGTGCTCGTCTCCGACGACGTGGTCTTCACCAAGGCCGCCTTCGAGTCCTTCGTGTCTGGCCCCAAGGCCGCTGAGACCGAAGGGAGCGACGCCTGATGACTGAGGCCGTCGTCACCAGCAAGACCTTCTCGGACCCGCGTGACGTGCTCGTCAAGCCGGTTGTCTCGGAGAAGAGCTACGCGCTGCTGGACGAGAACAAGTACACGTTCATCGTCGCGCCCGGCAGCAACAAGACCCAGATCAAGCAGGCCGTCGAGGCGGTCTTCTCGGTCAAGGTCACCGGGGTCAACACGATCAACCGGCAGGGCAAGCGCAAGCGCACCCGCACCGGTTACGGCAAGCGCGCCGACACCAAGCGCGCCATCGTGACCCTCGCCGAGGGCGACCGTATCGACATCTTCGGCGGCCCGGTCTCCTAACGGAGTCCGAGTCGTCCGGAATCGGACGAGGACTGAGAAATGGGTATCCGCAAGTACAAGCCGACGACCCCGGGCCGTCGTGGCTCCAGCGTCGCCGACTTTGTCGAGATCACGCGGTCCACGCCGGAGAAGTCGCTGGTCCGCCCGCTGCACAGCAAGGGCGGCCGTAACAACGCCGGTCGTGTGACCGTTCGCCACCAGGGCGGTGGCCACAAGCGCGCCTACCGAGTGATCGACTTCCGTCGTCACGACAAGGACGGCGTGCCGGCCAAGGTCGCGCACATCGAGTACGACCCGAACCGCACCGCGCGCATCGCGCTGCTGCACTACGCAGACGGCGAGAAGCGCTACATCATCGCGCCCCGTGGCCTGGCGCAGGGTGCTCGGATTGAGAACGGCGCTGGCGCCGACATCAAGCCGGGCAACAACCTGCCGCTGCGTCACATCCCCGTGGGTACGACGATCCACGCGATCGAACTGCGTCCGGGCGGCGGTGCGAAGTTCGCCCGCTCGGCCGGCGCCTCCGTGCAGCTGCTGGCGAAGGAGGGCCGCATGGCCCACCTTCGTATGCCGTCCGGTGAGATCCGCCTGGTCGACGTGCGCTGCCGCGCCACTGTCGGCGAGGTCGGCAACGCCGAGCAGTCGAACATCAACTGGGGTAAGGCCGGCCGCATGCGCTGGAAGGGCGTCCGCCCGACCGTGCGTGGTGTCGTGATGAACCCCGTCGACCACCCGCACGGTGGTGGTGAGGGCAAGACCTCCGGTGGTCGCCACCCGGTCTCGCCGTGGGGTCAGAAGGAGGGTCGTACTCGTTCGCCGAAGAAGGCGAGCAACAAGTACATCGTCCGCCGCCGCAAGACGAACAAGAAGCGCTAGGAGCGGGTTTAGATGCCGCGCAGTCTCAAGAAGGGGCCCTTCGTCGACGACCACCTTTCCAAGAAGGTGGATGTTCAGAACGATGCCGGCACCAAGAACGTCATCAAGACCTGGTCCCGCCGCTCCATGATCGTCCCGGCCATGCTCGGCCACACGATCGCGGTGCATGACGGCCGCAAGCACGTCCCGGTGTTCGTCACCGAGTCGATGGTCGGCCACAAGCTCGGCGAGTTTGCGCCGACCCGCACCTTCCGCGGCCACGAGAAGGACGACCGCAAGTCGCGGCGTCGTTGATCGGCGGAGTGCGAAGACTATGACTGACACCGAAGGGACAACCATGGAAGCCAGGGCCCAGGCGCGGTACATCCGCGTCACGCCCATGAAGGCCCGCCGCGTGGTGGACCTTATCCGTGGCATGGATGCCACGGAGGCTCAGGCGGTCCTGCGTTTCGCCCCGCAGGCCGCGAGCGTGCCGGTTGGCAAGGTGCTGGACAGCGCCATTGCCAACGCCGCGCACAACTACGACCACACCGACGCCGGCAGCCTCGTCATCTCCGAGGCATTCGTCGACGAGGGCCCGACCCTGAAGCGGTTCCGTCCGCGTGCCCAGGGCCGTGCCTACCGGATCCGCAAGCGGACCAGCCACATCACCGTGGTCGTCAGCAGCAAGGAAGGAACCCGGTAATGGGCCAGAAGGTTAACCCGCACGGGTTCCGGCTCGGCATCACCACCGACTTCAAGTCGCGCTGGTACGCCGACAAGCTGTACAAGGACTACGTCAAGGAAGACGTCGCCATTCGTCGCATGATGACGAAGGGCATGGAGCGCGCCGGTATCTCCAAGGTGGAGATCGAGCGCACCCGTGAGCGCGTCCGCGTTGACATCCACACCGCTCGTCCGGGCATCGTCATCGGCCGCCGCGGCGCCGAGGCCGACCGCATCCGCGGCGAGCTGGAGAAGCTGACCGGCAAGCAGGTCCAGCTGAACATCCTCGAGGTCAAGAACCCCGAGACCGATGCTCAGCTCGTGGCCCAGGCCGTCGCCGAGCAGCTCTCCTCCCGCGTCTCCTTCCGTCGCGCCATGCGTAAGAGCATGCAGTCGACGATGAAGGCCGGCGCCAAGGGCATCAAGATCCAGTGCGGTGGCCGTCTCGGCGGCGCCGAGATGTCCCGCTCGGAGTTCTACCGCGAGGGCCGTGTGCCCCTGCACACGCTCCGCGCGAACGTCGACTACGGCTTCTTCGAGGCCAAGACCACCTTCGGCCGTATCGGTGTGAAGGTCTGGATCTACAAGGGCGACGTCAAGAACATCGCCGAGGTGCGTGCCGAGAACGCTGCCGCCCGTGCGGGTAACCGCCCGGCCCGCGGTGGCGGCAACGACCGCCCGCGTCGCGGTGGCGAGCGTGGCGGCCGTGGTGGCCGCAAGCCGCAGCAGCAGACCGGCGCTGCCGAGGCCCCCAAGGCCGAGGCTGCTGCCGCTGCTCCGGCGGAGACCCCCGGAACGGAGGCCTGACCGACATGCTGATCCCTCGCAGGGTCAAGCACCGCAAGCAGCACCACCCGAAGCGCAGTGGTATGGCCAAGGGTGGCACCGAGCTGGCCTTCGGTGAGTACGGCATTCAGGCCGTCACCCCGGCTTACGTGACGAACCGTCAGATCGAGTCCGCTCGTATCGCGATGACCCGTCACATCAAGCGTGGCGGCAAGGTCTGGATCAACATTTACCCGGACCGCCCGCTCACGAAGAAGCCGGCCGAAACCCGCATGGGTTCCGGTAAGGGTTCTCCGGAGTGGTGGGTCGCGAACGTCAAGCCCGGTCGGGTGATGTTCGAGCTGTCCTTCCCGAACGAAAAGGTTGCCAAGGAGGCGCTGACCCGCGCCGCCCACAAGCTTCCGATGAAGTGCCGCATTGTGCGGCGCGAGGCAGGTGAGTCGTGATGGCGGCCGGTATCAAGGCGACCGAGCTGCGCGAGCTGAATGACGAGGACCTCGTCGGCAAGCTTCGTGAGGCCAAGGAGGAGCTGTTCAACCTCCGCTTCCAGGCGGCGACCGGACAGCTCGAGAACCACGGTCGGCTCAAGTCCGTCCGTAAGGACATCGCCCGGATCTACACCCTGATGCGTGAGCGCGAGCTGGGCATCGAGACGGTGGAGAGCGCCTGATGAGCGAGAAGAATGTGACTGAGACGAACGAGCGCGGTTTCCGCAAGACCCGTGAGGGTCTCGTCGTCAGCGACAAGATGGACAAGACCGTCGTCGTCGCTGTCGAGGACCGTGTCAAGCACGCGCTGTACGGCAAGGTCATCCGCCGTACCAACAAGCTCAAGGCGCACGACGAGCAGAACGCTGCCGGCGTCGGCGACCGTGTCCTCCTGATGGAGACCCGGCCGCTGTCCGCCACCAAGCGCTGGCGCATCGTCGAGATCCTCGAGAAGGCCAAGTAATCCCTCCTAGGGGGACCCCCTAGGAACAGTTCCGCCAGGCTCGGCAGGGGCTCGCCTCATCAGAGGAAAGCCCCTGCCGGGAACCGGCAGACAAACAGGAGATAGACGTGATCCAGCAGGAGTCGCGACTGCGTGTCGCCGACAACACTGGTGCGAAGGAGATCCTTTGCATCCGTGTTCTCGGTGGTTCCGGTCGCCGCTACGCGGGCATCGGTGACGTCATCGTCGCCACCGTGAAGGACGCGATCCCCGGTGGCAACGTGAAGAAGGGTGACGTCATCAAGGCGGTCATCGTTCGCACCGTCAAGGAGCGCCGCCGTCCGGACGGCTCGTACATCCGCTTCGACGAGAACGCGGCCGTCATCCTCAAGAACGATGGCGACCCCCGCGGCACCCGCATCTTCGGCCCCGTGGGCCGGGAGCTGCGCGAGAAGAAGTTCATGAAGATCATCTCGCTCGCGCCGGAGGTGCTGTAACCGATGAAGATCAAGAAGGGCGACCTGGTCCAGGTCATCACCGGTAAGGACAAGGGCAAGCAGGGCAAGGTCATCCAGGCCTTCCCCCGCGAGGACCGTGTCCTGGTCGAGGGTGTCAACCGGGTCAAGAAGCACACCAAGGCCGGACAGTCCGCTCGTGGTTCGAAGACCGGCGGCATCGTGACGACCGAAGCCCCTGTCCACGTGAGCAATGTTCAGCTCGTGGTGGAGAAGGACGGCAACAAGGTCGTCAGCCGCGTCGGGTACCGCTTCGACGACGAGGGCAACAAGATCCGCGTTGCCAAGCGGACCGGTGAGGACATCTGATGACTGCCACCACCAACGCGCCGCGTCTCAAGACGCGCTACCGCGAAGAGATCGCCGGGAAGCTGAAGGACGAGTTCTCGCTCGAGAACGTCATGCAGATCCCCGGTCTGACCAAGATCGTGGTCAACATGGGTGTGGGCGACGCCGCCCGCGACTCCAAGCTGATCGAGGGCGCCATCCGCGACCTCACCACGATCACCGGACAGAAGCCGGCCGTCACCAAGGCCCGTAAGTCCATCGCGCAGTTCAAGCTGCGTGAGGGCCAGCCGATCGGTGCCCACGTCACCCTCCGTGGTGACCGCATGTGGGAGTTCCTGGACCGCCTGCTGTCGCTCGCGCTGCCGCGCATCCGCGACTTCCGTGGTCTGTCCCCGAAGCAGTTCGACGGTCGGGGCAACTACACCTTCGGTCTCACGGAGCAGGTCATGTTCCACGAGATCGACCAGGACAAGATCGACCGGACGCGGGGCATGGACATCACCGTGGTCACCACGGCGTCCAACGACGATGAGGGCCGCGCCCTGCTTCGTCACCTCGGCTTCCCGTTCAAGGAGAACTGACCGTGGCGAAGAAGGCTCTGATCGCTAAGGCGGCTCGTAAGCCGAAGTTTGCTGTCCGCGCGTACACGCGTTGCCAGCGCTGCGGCCGTCCGCACTCCGTCTACCGCAAGTTCGGCCTGTGCCGCGTGTGCCTTCGTGAGATGGCTCACCGTGGCGAGCTGCCGGGCGTGACCAAGAGCTCCTGGTAATCCCTTAATTGGGACGACCAGGGCTCTCGGTAAGCATTCGGCCGGCGGGCGCCCACCTCTTCTTTCCCGTAGGGTAGAAGGGTTTGGGCGCACCGCCGCCCGAGACCGACCGCGGGCCGCGCCCGCATAAAGTCGCTTACTACGCCGTAGGTCCCCGCGCCGCACCCGTCCCGACTCTGATCGGGGAGAGGGATGGCGCACATAGGAAACCCCGGCGAGAGAGGCCGAAGGCCAATTCATGACCATGACTGATCCCATCGCAGACATGCTGACCCGTCTGCGTAACGCGAACTCGGCATACCACGACGACGTCGTGATGCCGCACAGCAAGATCAAGTCGCACATCGCGGAGATCCTCCAGCAGGAGGGCTACATCACCGGCTGGCGCGTCGAGGACGCCGAGGTTGGCAAGAACCTCGTCCTCGAGCTGAAGTTCGGCCCGAACCGCGAGCGCTCGATCGCCGGCATCAAGCGGATCTCGAAGCCGGGCCTGCGGGTCTACGCAAAGTCCACCAACCTGCCGAAGGTCCTCGGCGGCCTGGGCGTGGCGATCATCTCCACGTCCCACGGTCTCCTGACCGGTCAGCAGGCCAGCAAGAAGGGCGTGGGTGGGGAAGTCCTCGCCTACGTCTGGTAACCAGGGAACGGAGGAATAGCTAATGTCGCGTATTGGCAAGCTGCCCATCCAGGTTCCCGCTGGTGTGGACGTCACCATCGAGGGCCGTACGGTCGCGGTGAAGGGCCCCAAGGGTTCCCTCTCGCACACCGTCGCGGCGCCCATCGAGGTCGCCAAGGGTGAGGACGGTGTCGTCACCGTCTCCCGCCCGAACGACGAGCGTCAGAACAAGGCCCTGCACGGCCTGTCCCGCACGCTGGTGGCGAACATGATCACCGGCGTGACCCAGGGCTACAGCAAGGCGCTCGAGATCAGCGGTGTCGGTTACCGCGTCCAGGCGAAGGGCTCCAACCTGGAGTTCGCCCTGGGCTACAGCCACCCCATCGTCGTCGAGGCGCCCGAGGGCATCTCCTTCAAGGTCGAGTCCCCGACCAAGCTCAGCGTCGAGGGCATCGACAAGCAGAAGGTCGGCGAGGTTGCGGCGAACATCCGCAAGCTGCGCAAGCCTGACCCGTACAAGGCCAAGGGCGTCAAGTACGCCGGCGAGGTCATCCGCCGCAAGGTCGGAAAGGCTGGTAAGTAAGCCATGGCATACGGTGTGAAGATCGCCAAGGGCGACGCTTACAAGCGTGCCGCCGCAAAGCGGCGCCACATCCGCATCCGTAAGCGGATTTCGGGTACCCCGGAGCGTCCGCGTCTGGTGGTGACGCGGTCCAACCGTGGCATCACCGCGCAGGTCATCGACGACATCGCGGGCCACACTGTGGCCTCGGCGTCGAGCCTGGACGCGTCGATCCGTGGTGGCGAGGGCGACAAGAGCGCTCAGGCCAAGAAGGTCGGCTCCCTGGTCGCCGAGCGTGCCAAGGCCGCCGGTGTCGAGGCCGTCGTGTTCGACCGTGGTGGCAAGCAGTACGCCGGGCGGATTGCCGCTCTGGCCGACGCCGCCCGCGAAGCCGGGCTGAAGTTCTAAGCCCCGGTTCCGGAGCTAGCGGACGTAACAGAGAGAGGTAAATCCAATGGCTGGACCCCAGCGCCGCGGGAGCGGTGCCGGTGGCGGCGAGCGGCGGGACCGGAAGGGTCGCGACGGCGGCGCTGCCGCCGAGAAGACCGCATACGTTGAGCGCGTTGTCGCGATCAACCGTGTCGCCAAGGTTGTCAAGGGTGGCCGTCGCTTCAGCTTCACCGCGCTGGTCGTGGTGGGCGATGGTGACGGCACCGTAGGTGTCGGTTACGGCAAGGCCAAGGAAGTTCCGGCTGCCATCGCCAAGGGCGTGGAAGAGGCCAAGAAGAACTTCTTCAAGGTCCCCCGTATCCAGGGCACCATCCCTCACCCCATCCAGGGCGAGAAGGCTGCGGGCGTCGTCCTGCTCAAGCCGGCTTCCCCCGGTACCGGTGTGATCGCCGGTGGCCCCGTGCGTGCCGTTCTGGAGTGCGCGGGCATCCACGACGTGCTGAGCAAGTCGCTCGGTTCGTCGAACCCGATCAACATCGTGCACGCCACGGTGACCGCGCTTCGGGGCCTTCAGCGCCCCGAGGAGATCGCGGCCCGTCGTGGCCTGCCGCTGGAGGACGTTGCTCCCGCCGCTCTGCTGCGGGCGCGTGCCGGGGTGACCGCGTGATGGCGCACCTCAAGATCACGCAGACGAAGTCTTTCATCGGTAGCAAGCAGAACCACCGCGACACCCTTCGTTCGCTGGGCCTCAAGCGGCTCAACGACGTGGTTGTCAAGGAGGACCGCCCCGAGTTCCGCGGAATGGTGCACACCGTCCGCCACCTCGTGACGGTTGAGGAGGTCGACTGACATGGCGGAGACCAACCCGCTGAAGGTCCACAACCTCCGTCCTGCCCCGGGTGCCAAGACCGCCAAGACCCGTGTCGGTCGTGGTGAGGCGTCCAAGGGTAAGACTGCTGGTCGTGGTACCAAGGGCACGAAGGCCCGTTACCAGGTTCCGGAGCGCTTCGAGGGCGGGCAGATGCCCCTCCACATGCGTCTCCCGAAGCTGAAGGGCTTCAAGAACCCCGCCCACAAGCAGTTCCAGGTCGTGAACCTGGACCGGCTGGCCGCGCTCTACCCGCAGGGTGGCGAGGTCACGGTGGCCGACCTGGTCGCCAAGGGCGCGGTGCGCAACAACGAGCTCGTCAAGGTGCTGGGCGCCGGCGAGATCTCCGTGGCGCTGCAGGTGACGGTTGACGCCGTCTCCGGCTCCGCCAAGGAGAAGATCGCCGCTGCCGGCGGCACCGTCACCGAGCTCATCTGAGTTCGCTGGCTCAACTGACCGGGGATGCCCATCGTTTGGGGCATCCCCGGTTGGTCGTTCCACGGGGGTAGGCTCGCCGGTAAGGTGGCATGCACTGTTATTTTTCGGGGCATGGCCCCGGAACCCCGCCGTACGAGCCCTGCCCGTGCGGTTCTGGCCGCCAAGTATTCGTCGATCCTCAAGACCGTCACCTCTCGCATTCAAGGCGAGGGGCGCAGGAGGCACCGTGCTCACCGCGTTCGCCCGAGCGTTCAAGACGCCCGACCTGCGCAAGAAGCTGCTGTTCACATTGGGCATCGTGGTGCTCTACCGGATCGGCGCACATGTCCCGGTCCCCGGGGTGAACTACGCGAACGTCGCGACCTGCATGAAGCAGGCCGGCGGCAACAGCGGGTTGTTCGCCCTGGTGAACATGTTCAGCGGTGGTGCGCTGCTGCAGATCACGATCTTCGCGCTGGGGATCATGCCGTACATCACGGCGAGCATCATCCTCCAGCTGCTGACCGTGGTGATTCCGCGGCTGGAAGCCCTCAAGAAAGAGGGGCAGTCCGGGCAGGGGAAGATCACCCAGTACACCCGCTATCTGACCGTGGCGCTCGCCATCCTGCAGGGCACCGGCCTGGTGGCCACCGCCCGCAGTGGTGCGCTCTTCCAGAGCTGCCCGGTCGCCAGCGAGATCGTGCCCAGCGACTCGATCTTCACCACCATCACGATGGTCATCACGATGACCGCCGGCACCGGCCTGATCATGTGGCTCGGTGAACTCGTCACCGACCGCGGCATCGGCAACGGCATGTCGATCCTGATGTTCATCTCGATCGCTGCCGGCTTCCCGGGCGCGCTGTGGCAGATCAAGCTCACCGGCAAGCTGGCCGACGGCTGGATCGAGTTCTTCGCGGTGATCGCGGTGGGCCTGGCGATGGTCGCCCTGGTGGTCTTCGTCGAGCAGGCCCAGCGGCGCATCCCGGTGCAGTACGCGAAGCGGATGATCGGCCGCCGGTCCTATGGCGGTACGTCCACGTACATCCCGCTCAAGGTGAATCAGGCGGGTGTGATTCCCGTCATCTTCGCGTCATCGCTGCTCTACATTCCAGCCCTCGTTGCACAGTTCAGCGGGTCGAAGGCGGCATGGGCGACGTGGATCGCCACCAACTTCACCAAGGGAAATCACCCGGTTTACATCGTTACGTACTTCCTGCTGATCGTGTTCTTCGCCTTCTTCTACGTCGCCATCAGCTTCAACCCCGAAGAAGTTGCCGACAACATGAAGAAGTATGGTGGCTTCATCCCGGGTATCCGGGCTGGTCGCCCGACGGCCGAGTACCTCAGCTACGTGCTCAACCGGATCACGTGGCCGGGCTCGCTGTACCTGGGGCTGATCGCGCTCGTACCAACAGTGGCGTTGGTGCTTTTCAACGCGAACCAGAATTTCCCGTTCGGCGGGACGAGCATCCTCATCATCGTGGGTGTGGGCCTGGAGACCGTGAAGCAGATCGAGAGCCAGCTTCAGCAGCGCAACTACGAAGGGTTCCTCCGCTGATGCGAATCGTCCTCGTCGGACCCCCGGGGGCCGGCAAGGGTACGCAGGCTGCGTACCTTGCCAAGAACCTCGAGATCCCGCACATCTCCACGGGGGACCTGTTCCGCGCCAACATCAGCCAGGGCACGCCCCTCGGCCGCGAGGCGAAGTCGTACATGGACGCCGGCAATCTGGTGCCCGACTCGGTCACCATCGCGATGGCCGAGGACCGTATGGAACAGCCCGACGCGGCCAATGGTTTCCTCCTGGACGGCTTCCCGCGCAACCTTGGCCAGGCCAAGGCGCTGGACGAGTACCTCAAGGACAAGGGCCTCAAGCTGGACGCCGTCCTGGACCTGGAGGTCCCGGAGGACGAGGTCGTCAAGCGGATCGCCGGCCGGCGCATCTGCCGCCGCGACAGCAGCCATGTCTTCCACGCCGAGTACAACAAGCCGGAGTGCGAGGGTGTCTGCGACACCTGCGACGGCGAGCTGTACCAGCGGGACGACGACCGCGAGGAGAC
Organism: Streptomyces sp. NPDC054786; assembly: GCF_053611685.1. Taxonomy (NCBI): domain Bacteria; kingdom Bacillati; phylum Actinomycetota; class Actinomycetes; order Kitasatosporales; family Streptomycetaceae; genus Streptomyces; species Streptomyces sp. NPDC054786. The sequence continues at coordinate 185,800 of NZ_JBSHAW010000002.1, forward strand.
CGTGCGCAAGCGGCTGGAGGTCTACCACACGGAGACCGAGCCGATCATCGACTACTACAAGGACCAGGACCTGGTCGTCACCATCCCGGCAATGGGGAAGGTCGACGAGGTCACCCGGCGGGCCATGGCGGCCCTGCCGTCCCGGGACGCGTAGCACCGCACGGCTTCCGATACGGCCGCGGTCCCCGCAAGGGGTACCGCGGCCGTATCGTGTACGGGGCGGTCGTGATGACCGCCGGACAAGCGTTGTAGTCGGTTCAGGAAGGCGCCAGCCGTAATGGTGGAGATCAAGACCCCCGAGCAGATCGCGAAGATGCGCGAGGCGGGGCTGGTGGTCGCCGCCATTCACGCGGCGACCCGGAAGGCCGCGGTGCCCGGCGCCACGACCAAGGACCTGGACGACGCCGCACGCAAGGTGCTCGCCGAGCACGGAGCGAAGTCGAACTTCCTCGGTTACGGCGGCTTCCCCGCGACGATCTGCACCTCGGTCAACGATGTCGTGGTCCACGGCATCCCCGACACCGAGACGGTGCTGCAGGACGGCGACATCATCTCCATCGACTGCGGCGCGATCATCGACGGCTGGCACGGCGACGCGGCGTACACCGCCTTCGTCGGGTCCGGTCACTCGGCAGAGCTGGTCGAGCTGAGCCGGGTCACCGAGGAGTCGATGTGGGCGGGCATCGCGGCGGTCGCCAAGGGCAACCGGCTGGTCGACATCTCCAAGGCGATCGAGGGCTACATCCGCCGCCAGCCGCGGCCGGCCGGCGGTAAGTACGGCATCGTCGAGGACTACGGCGGCCACGGCATCGGCTCGCAGATGCACATGGACCCGCATCTGCTGAACTACGTCGACCGCAAGCGCGGCCGCGGACCGAAGCTGGTGCCCGGCTTCTGCATCGCCATCGAGCCGATGGTCAATCTCGGCACGGCCAAGACCCACGTCCTCGACGACGACTGGACGGTCAAGTCGAACGACGGCAGCTGGTCCTCGCACTGGGAGCACTCGGTCGCGCTGACCGAGGATGGCCCGCTGGTGCTGACCGCGCCGGACGGCGGCAAGGCCAAGCTGGCCGAGCTGGGCATCACCACGGCGCCCGACCCTTCCGCTTAAGGGCCGGGGGAGCCCGCCCCACCGCCTGAGCCGACCGCTCCGGAGAGGGCGGTGGCGTAATGATCTCCCAGGGTGGGCAATAATCCTGGATTCGTCTTTTCCTAGGCACTGGCGTAGACTGACGCGTCGGCTCTCGTGCATCCGTATGCCCTCTTGGTTGAGGGCGAGGTGCGGGAGTGTCGATCAAGGTAGCCGATTCGAAGGGCGAAGCGTGGCCAAGAAGCAAGGTGCCATCGAAATCGAGGGCACCGTGATCGAGTCCCTCCCGAACGCCATGTTCAAGGTGGAGCTCCAGAACGGTCACAAGGTCCTCGCGCACATCAGCGGCAAGATGCGGATGCACTACATCCGTATCCTCCCGGATGACCGGGTCGTGGTGGAGCTTTCTCCGTACGACCTGACGCGTGGCCGGATCGTCTACCGCTACAAGTAGATCTTGTCGGCGCCCCGCTCCCGTGGGGTGACGGCACTGACCCGGAGAACCTCACATCCCATGAAGGTCAAGCCGAGCGTCAAGAAGATCTGCGACAAGTGCAAGGTGATCCGCCGTCACGGCCGGGTCATGGTCATCTGCGACAACCTGCGCCACAAGCAGCGCCAGGGCTGACGCACGCCGACCACCTGCATTTCGCAGTTTTCGCGCGACGCAATCACATACGTACATACGCAGTCACCCGACCCCCGCATCACTCGCGTGGGGACGACACCCCCGGCTCGGAGGCCGGGGACCCGGCTCGTAATTCTGCAGAGTCTTACGGGAACGGTGCTGCGGAAGACCTCCGAATAGCCATCAGGAGCCACATCAATGGCACGCCTCGCAGGCGTTGATCTCCCGCGCGAAAAGCGTGTGGAGGTCGCCCTCACCTACGTCTTCGGTATCGGGCGGACGCTGTCGCAGCAGACCCTCGCCGCCACCGGCGTGGACCCGAACACCCGTGTTCGCGACCTGGCCGAGGAAGACCTCGTCAAGATCCGCGAGTTCGTGGACAACAACCTCAAGACCGAGGGTGACCTCCGTCGCGAGATCCAGGCCGACATCCGCCGCAAGGTCGAGATCGGCTGCTACCAGGGTCTGCGTCACCGCCGCGGTCTGCCGGTGCACGGTCAGCGCACCAGCACGAACGCCCGTACCCGCAAGGGTCCGCGTCGCGCGATCGCCGGCAAGAAGAAGCCGGGCAAGAAGTAGTCCTCAGCAGGACGCTCATCAGCGGTCTTCGCTGTAGGACCGACCACCTCCACGGGAGTAATGAATGCCTCCGAAGGGCCGTACGGCCGGCGCCAAGAAGGTGCGCCGCAAGGAGAAGAAGAACGTTGCCCACGGGCACGCTCACATCAAGAGCACGTTCAACAACACGATCGTTTCGATCACGGACCCCACGGGCAACGTGATCTCTTGGGCCTCTGCCGGCCACGTCGGCTTCAAGGGCTCGCGCAAGTCCACCCCCTTCGCCGCGCAGATGGCCGCCGAGTCGGCCGCCCGCCGCGCGCAGGAGCACGGCATGCGCAAGGTCGACGTCTTCGTCAAGGGTCCCGGCTCCGGCCGTGAGACCGCGATCCGCTCCCTCCAGGCCACCGGCCTCGAGGTGGGTTCGATCCAGGACGTCACCCCCACTCCGCACAACGGATGCCGCCCGCCCAAGCGCCGCCGCGTCTGACCAGCTGAAGTAGGAGACAAAACAATATGGCGCGTTACACCGGGGCCGACTGCAAGCGTTGCCGTCGGGAGAAGCAGAAGCTCTTCCTCAAGGGGAGCAAGTGCGAGAGCGCAAAGTGCCCGATCGAGATTCGTCCTTACCCCCCGGGTGAGCACGGTCGCGGGCGCACCAAGGACAGCGAGTACCTGCTCCAGCTTCGTGAGAAGCAGAAGTGCAGCCGTATCTACGGTGTCCTGGAGAAGCAGTTCGTGAACTACTACAAGGAAGCGAACCAGAAGACCGGCAAGACCGGTGAGAACCTTCTGCGCATCCTTGAGACTCGTCTCGACAACGTGGTCTACCGGGCCGGCTTCGCCAAGTCCCGCGACCACGCCCGTCAGCTGGTCCGTCACGGACACATCACCGTGAACGGCCGCAAGACCGACATTCCGTCGGCTCGGGTGGCTGCGAACGACATCATCGAGGTCCGCGAGAACTCTCGGAACCTGACCCCGTTCGCGGTGGCGCAGGCCGAGGCGGGCGACAGGACCGTTCCGGCCTGGCTGGAAGCGATCCCGTCGAATCTCCGGATCCTCGTGCACAGCATGCCCGAGCGCCAGGTGATCGACACCCAGGTGCAGGAGCAGCTGATCGTTGAGCTCTACTCCAAGTAAGAGCTGACCGGTGGGGGCGGTACGGAGCCAATGGCGCCGTGCCGCCCGTACCCTTGTCAGTACAGCGGACGTCAAATAGCGGGCGTCCACGACTGAAGGATCGAACACCATGCTGATTGCTCAGCGTCCCTCGTTGACCGAAGAGGTCGTCGACGAATACCGCTCCCGGTTCGTGATCGAGCCGCTGGAGCCGGGCTTCGGCTACACCCTCGGCAACTCCCTGCGTCGTACCCTCCTGTCCTCGATTCCGGGTGCGGCGGTCACGTCCATCCGCATCGACGGTGTCCTGCACGAGTTCACCACCGTGCCGGGCGTCAAGGAGGACGTCACCGACCTCATCCTCAACATCAAGCAGCTGGTCGTCTCCTCGGAGCACGACGAGCCGGTCGTGATGTACCTGCGCAAGCAGGGCCCCGGCCTGGTCACCGCTGCTGACATCGCCCCGCCGGCCGGTGTCGAGGTGCACAACCCGGACCTGGTCCTCGCCACCCTCAACGGCAAGGGCAAGCTGGAGATGGAGCTGACCGTCGAGCGCGGTCGCGGCTATGTCTCCGCCGTCCAGAACAAGCAGGTGGGCCAGGAGATCGGCCGTATCCCGGTCGACTCCATCTACTCGCCGGTGCTCAAGGTCACGTACAAGGTCGAGGCGACCCGTGTCGAGCAGCGCACCGACTTCGACAAGCTGATCGTCGACGTCGAGACCAAGCAGGCCATGCGCCCGCGTGACGCCATGGCGTCCGCCGGTAAGACCCTGGTCGAGCTGTTCGGTCTGGCGCGTGAGCTCAACATCGACGCCGAGGGCATCGACATGGGCCCGTCCCCCACGGACGCCGCCCTGGCCGCCGACCTGGCGCTGCCGATCGAGGAGCTGGAGCTCACGGTCCGCTCGTACAACTGCCTCAAGCGTGAGGGCATCCACTCCGTGGGTGAGCTCGTGGCGCGCTCCGAGGCCGACCTGCTCGACATCCGCAACTTCGGTGCGAAGTCGATCGACGAGGTCAAGGCGAAGCTGGCCGGCATGGGCCTGGCCCTCAAGGACAGCCCGCCCGGATTCGACCCGACCGCCGCCGCCGACGCCTTCGGCGCGGACGACGACGCGGACGCCGGGTTCGTGGAGACCGAGCAGTACTGAGTTTGTCCGTCCGGGGCCCGGGCCGTGTCCCGGGCCTCAGACGTGTGATCTTCCGCGGGGCGCCCGCCTCGTGGGAACTGACACCGGTACCTGATACGGCCGGTGCAGCAAAGAAGGAGAAACACCATGCCGAAGCCCGCCAAGGGTGCCCGTCTGGGCGGCAGCGCTGCGCACGAGCGTCTGATGCTGCGCAACCTGGCCACCGCGCTCTTCGAGCACGGCCGCATCACGACGACCGAGGCCAAGGCCCGTCGTCTGCGTCCGTACTCGGAGCGTCTGGTGACCAAGGCGAAGAAGGGCGACCTTCACAACCGCCGTCAGGTCATGCAGCTGATCTCGGACAAGAGCGTCGTGCACACGCTCTTCACGGAGATCGCCCCGCGGTTCGAGAACCGTCCGGGTGGCTACACCCGCATCACCAAGATCGGTAACCGTCGTGGCGACAACGCTCCCATGGCTGTCATTGAGCTGGTGGAGGCGCTGACCGTGGCCCAGCAGGCCACCGGTGAGGCCGAGGCCGCGACCAAGCGTGCGGCCAAGGACGCGGAGGCGGCCGAGGCCGCCGAGGTGACCGAGGAGTCGAAGGACGCCTGAGTCCTGCCTTGCGTGAGCGGGTCCGCCCTTCGGGGCGGGCCCGCTTTCGTGTGCGCGGGCGGGTTCCGGCGGGTGGCGGCGGGGCCGCTGTGACCACGGGTTTCGCCCGTGCGGAAGGACTGCCCACGGTGTGAGGGAGGATTGCTGTCGTGAGTGACGAAGTGGAGCCCGGGTTCGTCCGGGTGCGGATGGACCTTTCCTACGACGGAAAGGACTTCTCCGGGTGGGCGAAGCAGGCCGGTGGCCGGCGGACCGTGCAGGGGGAGATCGAGGACGCGCTGCGGACGGTGACACGGTCCGGACAGACGTATGAGCTCACCGTGGCTGGGCGGACGGACGCGGGGGTGCATGCGCGGGGGCAGGTGGCGCACGTGGACCTGCCGGAGGCGGTGTGGGCCGAGCACCGGGACAAGTTGCTGCGGCGGCTGGCCGGGCGGCTCCCGAAGGATGTGCGGGTGTGGCGGCTGGCCGAGGCGCCGTACGGGTTCAATGCGCGGTTCTCGGCGATCTGGCGGCGGTATGCGTACCGGGTGACCGATCACCACGGGGGCGTGGACCCGCTGCTGCGCGGCCATGTGCTGTGGCACGACTGGGAACTGGACGTCGACGCCATGAACGAGGCCTCGCGGCCGCTGCTGGGGGAGCACGACTTCGCGGCGTACTGCAAGCGGCGGGAAGGCGCGACGACGATCCGTACGCTGCAGGAGCTGAGCTGGACGCGCGGGGCGGACGGGATCATCACGGCGACCGTGCGGGCGGATGCCTTCTGCCACAACATGGTGCGGTCGCTGGTGGGGGCGATGCTGTTCGTCGGCGACGGGCACCGGCCGGTGGAGTGGCCCGGGAAGGTGCTGGCCGCCGGGGTACGGGACTCCGCCGTCCATGTCGTACGGCCGCACGGGCTGACGCTGGAGGAGGTCGGCTACCCGGCCGATGAGCTGCTGATGGCGCGCAACCAGGAGGCGCGGAACAAGCGGACGCTGCCCGGGGGCGGCTGCTGCTGAGCGGTGTCCTGACCGGCTTCGGTGGTGGCGCCGCCGGGAAGGGCGGCGCCACCGAAGGCGGTCAGGACTTGCCGGCCTTCTTCCGGGCGTCCTGCAGCTGCTGCTCGGCGACCTTCGCGGCCTGGTCCTTGCCGCGCTGGGTGATCTGGCTGAACGCATAGGCGCCGCCGTCCCGGGCGATCTGCCGGGCCTTGGTCTCGGTGCCGGTGACGTCCTTGCCGTTGAGGTAGCCGGCGATCGTGAAGTAGGCGTAGCGGCCGGTGGCGTTGGTCGCCATCCGGCACTTCGTGCCCTGGCAGAAGTCCGCGGGGACGCCACCGCCGGGCAGCGGCATGAGGTTGGCCTTGTTCTCGTTCATGACCTTGGCGGCGTTGGCGGGCGAATCGAAGACCGCGATGCCGATGGTGACCGCGACGCCGCCCTTGGCGTACGTGGCGCGCAGCAGCTGCCTGCAGCCGTTGTGGGACAGCGAGGAAACGAGCGGTCCCTGGGCGGCGGCGGTGCAGTCCTTGGCGGTGGCGGTCTTGGTGCGCGGATAGGTGTGCTCGCCGACGACCATGCTCTTCTGCGGGAAGAGGGTGGCCGGGGTGAGCGGCGCCCTGTCCTTCTTGGGGTCGGAGATGTAGTCCCGCGGGTTGGGCGGGGGCGGCACGGAGACGTCGGGGAAGGACGGCTTGTCGTCCGGCGCCGCGGCCTGGTCGGACGCCGTGGGCGACGCCGTCGGTTTGCCGCCCGACGAACCACCGCCGCCGGCCATGACGGCGACGCTGACGATGCCGGCCACCGCGAGGGCCGCCAGTACTCCGCCGCCGATCCACAGCCGGCGTTTGTGGCGGGACTGCGCCTCGCTCTCCTCGGCGAGTGCACCCCAGTCCGGAGTGGACGACGAAGAACCCCCGGGGCCGTCGAACGGCCCCCCTTGCCCAAAGCTCATGCCGCGCATCCTAATGGGGTTGGTGGAACGCTTGGAGGCCGGTCACAATCCCGTCCATGGGACATCTTGAGGCCGGACATCTGGAGTACTACCTGCCGGACGGGAGGGTCCTGCTGGGAGATGTGTCCTTCCGGGTGGGGGAAGGCGCGTCGGTGGCGTTGGTGGGAGCCAATGGGGCGGGCAAGACGACGCTGCTGCGGCTGATCGCGGGGGAGCTGCAGCCGCACGGCGGGGCGGTGACGGTCAGCGGCGGGCTGGGCGTGATGCCGCAGTTCGTGGGATCCGTACGGGACGAGCGCACGGTGCGTGACCTGCTGGTCTCCGTGGCGCAGCCGCGGATCAGGGAGGCGGCGGCCGCGGTGGACGCCGCCGAGCTGGCGATCATGACCGCCGATGACGAAGCCGCGCAGATGACCTATGCCCAGGCGCTCAGCGACTGGGCCGAGGCGCGCGGCTACGAGGCCGAGACGGCCTGGGACATCTGCACGACGGCAGCCCTGGGGATGCCGTACGAGAAGGCGCAGTGGCGGCAGGTGCGCACGCTGTCCGGGGGCGAGCAGAAGCGGCTGGTGCTGGAGTCACTGCTGCGCGGCACGGACGAGGTGCTGCTGCTGGACGAGCCGGACAACTATCTGGATGTGCCGGGCAAGCGGTGGCTGGAGGAGCAGCTGCGGGCGACCCGTAAGACGGTGTTGTTCGTCTCGCACGACCGGGAGCTGCTGGCCCGTGCCGCGGAGAAGATCGTCAGCGTCGAGCCGGGGCCCGCGGGCTCCGACGTATGGGTGCACGGCGGGGGCTTCGACACCTACCACGACGCGCGCAAGGAGCGCTTCGCCCGCTTCGAGGAGCTGCGGCGGCGCTGGGACGAGAAGCATGCGCAGCTGAAGAAGCTGGTGATCTCGCTGCGGCAGGCGGCCTCGGTCAGCCATGAGCTGGCCTCGCGCTATGCGGCGGCGCAGACCCGGCTGCGGAAGTTCGAGGAGGCCGGGCCGCCGCCGGAGCCGCCGCGCGAGCAGGACATCACCATGCGGCTGCGCGGCGGGCGCACCGGCGTACGGGCCCTCACCTGTGAGGGCCTGGAGCTGACCGGCCTGATGAGGCCGTTCGACCTGGAGATCTTCTATGGCGAGCGGGTCGCGGTCCTCGGCTCCAACGGCTCCGGGAAGTCCCACTTCCTGCGCCTGCTGGCCGGGGACGAGCAGAACCCCGTCCCGCACACCGGGGCGTGGAAGCTGGGGGCCAGGGTCGTCCCCGGTCACTTCGCGCAGACCCACGCCCACCCCGAGCTGCTGGGCCGCACCCTGCTCGACATCCTGTGGACCGAGCACGCCAGGGACAAGGGGCAGGCCATGTCGGCGCTGCGCCGCTACGAGCTGGAGAAGCAGGCCGAGCAGCGTTTCGAGCGGCTCTCCGGCGGCCAGCAGGCACGCTTCCAGATCCTGCTGCTGGAGCTGTCCGGCACGACCGCCCTGCTGCTCGACGAGCCGACGGACAACCTGGACCTGGAGTCGGCGGAGGCGCTGCAGGAGGGGCTGGAGGCGTACGAGGGGACGGTGGTGGCGGTGACGCACGACCGGTGGTTCGCGCGGTCCTTCGACCGGTTCCTGGTGTTCGGCTCGGACGGGAGGGTCCGGGAGACGGCGGAGCCGGTGTGGGACGAGCGACGGGTGGCGCGGGAGCGGTAGGGCGCGCCGGTGGTGTCCGGGGGCGGCGGCGCGCCGGTGGTGGCCCCGGGAGCGCCGGCGGCGCATCGGTGTCGTTGCGCTGGTGACGCCTGAGACGGTGCGGGTGGGTACCGTGTGGCGGCCGATACCCTCGGTGACCGGGGAGGCGTCGGCGGGCCGATACCGCACGCCGGTTCGGGGGGCGTTTTGACCCCACCGGGGCCGGGCCGGTATTCTGCCTGTTCGTTATGCGTATTGGCTTGCTCTATCTCACGTGAGGGGGCCCTTACGCGGTCCACCGGGCCGATGACCAGCGACGGACGATCGGGTTGCGTCACCCGTAGTGCCGCTCCTGCTGGTGTGATCGATCGTGGTGACCAGTACAGGACCCTTCCCCCAGGTCTCACGGCCAGGGGATACCCCACCTCTGAAGAAGCGAAGGCTAACCGTGCGTACGTTCAGCCCCAAGCCCGGCGATGTCCAGCGCCAGTGGCACATCATTGACGCGCAGGACGTTGTCCTGGGCCGTCTGGCCAGCCAGGCCGCGTCCCTCCTGCGGGGTAAGCACAAGCCCGTTTACGCGCCGCACGTTGACATGGGCGACTTCGTCATCATCGTCAACGCCGACAAGGTGCACCTGTCCGGCAACAAGCGGTCCCAGAAGATGGCTTACCGCCACTCGGGCTTCCCGGGTGGTCTGCGCTCCGTCCGCTACGACGAGCTGCTCGACAAGAACCCCGAGAAGGCCGTCGAGAAGGCCATCAAGGGCATGCTCCCCAAGAACACCCTCGGCCGTCAGATGCTCTCGAAGCTGAAGGTCTACGCGGGCGCCGAGCACCCGCACGCTGCGCAGCAGCCGGTCCCGTTCGAGATCACCCAGGTCGCGCAGTAAGTCCGGCCACCCCCTAAGACGACAGAGAATTCTGAGGAGCATCGTGGCCGAGACCACTCCCGAGACCGTCATCGAGAACGACGACGCCGTCGAGGAATACACCACTGAGACCGAGGTCGTGGAGTCGGAGTACACCTCCGAGTCCCTCGCCTCCCGCTTCGGCGACCCGCAGCCGGCCGCCGGCCTGGGCCGTCGCAAGAACGCCATCGCCCGCGTCCGGATCGTTCCGGGCACCGGCCAGTGGAAGATCAACGGTCGCACCCTTGAGGGCTACTTCCCCAACAAGGTGCACCAGCAGGAAGTCAACGAGCCCTTCAAGGTGCTCGAGCTCGACAACCGCTACGACGTTGTCGCCCGCATCTCCGGCGGCGGCATCTCCGGCCAGGCCGGTGCGCTGCGCCTGGGCGTGGCCCGTGCGCTGAACGAGGCGGACGTCGACAACAACCGCGGCACGCTGAAGAAGGCCGGGTTCCTCAAGCGTGACGACCGTGCGGTCGAGCGCAAGAAGGCCGGTCTGAAGAAGGCCCGTAAGGCGCCGCAGTACAGCAAGCGCTAACCGCGCGCTGCACCATGCAGCTCTTGGCGAACGCCCCGGTGGCACCATTCCGTGCTGCCGGGGCGTTCGGCTATCCGGGACCAGGGGCGTATACCTGGACTTAATGCTCTGGTCCAAGCTCATCTACTCGGAGGACACCAGTGGGACGACTCTTCGGCACGGACGGTGTGCGCGGCGTCGCCAATGCGGATCTGACGGCGGAGCTGGCGCTCGGTCTGTCGGTCGCTGCGGCGCATGTACTCGCCGAAGTGGGCACCTTCGAAGGTCACCGGCCGGTGGCGGTGGTCGGACGCGATCCACGCGCGTCCGGGGAGTTCCTGGAGGCCGCGGTCGTCGCGGGCCTGGCCAGCGCCGGCGTGGACGTGCTGCGGGTGGGTGTACTCCCGACCCCGGCGGTCGCGTATCTGACCGGCTCGCTCGGCGCGGACCTCGGCGTGATGCTCTCCGCCAGCCACAACCCGATGCCCGACAACGGCATCAAGTTCTTCGCCCGCGGCGGTCACAAGCTCGCCGACGAGCTGGAGGACCGCATCGAGCAGACCTACCGCGCACACAGCTCCGGTGAGCCCTGGGAGCGGCCGACCGGCGCCGGCGTGGGCCGGGTCACCGTCTACGACGAGGGCTTCGACAACTATGTCGCGCATCTCGTCGGCGTCCTGCCCAACCGTCTGGACGGGCTGAAGATCGTCATCGACGGTGCCCACGGTGCGGCGGCGCGGGTCTCGCCCGAGGCCTTTGCGCGGGCCGGCGCCGATGTCATCACGCTCGGCACCGACCCCGACGGCCTGAACATCAACGACGGTTGTGGCTCCACCCACCTCCAGCTGCTGCGTGCGGCCGTGGTCGAGCACGGCGCCGACCTCGGCGTCGCCCACGACGGTGACGCGGACCGCTGCCTGGCCGTGGACCACGAGGGCAACGAGGTCGACGGCGACCAGATCCTGGCCGTCCTCGCCGTCGGGATGCGCGACGCGGGGATGCTGCGCAAGAACACCGCCGTCGCCACCGTGATGTCCAACCTGGGCTTCAAGCTCGCCATGGAGCGCGAGGGCATCGGCCTCGTCCAGACCGCGGTCGGCGACCGGTACGTCCTGGAGGAGATGAAGGCGCACGGCTTCGCGCTGGGCGGTGAGCAGTCCGGGCACGTGATCGTGCTGGACCATGCCACCACCGGTGACGGCACCCTGACCGGTCTGATGCTGGGGGCCCGGGTCGCCGCGACCGGCCGGACGCTGGCCGAGCTCGCGGGCGTCATGGAGCGGCTGCCGCAGATCCTCATCAACGTCCCCGACGTCGACAGGTCGCGGGTGACCAGCTCTCACGAGCTGACCGCGGCGGTCGCCGAGGCGGAGCACGAACTGGGCGCCACCGGGCGGGTGCTGCTGCGGCCGTCCGGCACGGAGCCGCTGGTGCGGGTGATGGTGGAGGCCGCGGACATCGAGCAGGCGCGGGCGGTGGCCGAGCGGCTGGCCGACGCGGTGAAGTCGGCGCTCGGCTAGACCCTGACCTTCCGGCCCTGCCCGGCGGCGGCACTGTCCGGCGTCGGGCAGGGCCGTTGCCGTTGCCGGCCGGACCTCGCTAGTGCGGCCGCGGCCCGGTGCCGTGCCGGGCCCACAGCAGCTTCTGGGTGGTCAGCGTCAGGGTGCCCGCCAGGAGGATGCCCACGAGGTTCAGCAGCAGCTGCTCCATGGAGTGCCAGGCCTGGCCGTACTCCTGGTAGCCGATGGCGACCGCGGCGTTGGCGGCGGCCGGGACGGTGGTCACGGAGATCGCCACCCCGACCAGGGCGCCCGACTTCGCGGACGTCAGTGACAGCACCCCGGCGATACCGGCGAGCACGGCGACGACGAACGAGAACCAGTCGGGCCGGTAGATGAAGTTGGTGTTCGGCCGGTCGGCCGCCAGGTCCTCGGCGTGGAAGAGGCCCACCGCGTCCATGAAGAGGCTGAAGCCCACCGTCACCACCATCGCCACCGCGAACCCCACGAGCAGCGCCACCAGGGAGCGCCAGGCCAGCCGTGGGGCCCGCCGGACGAGCGCGGTGCAGACACCGGCGAGCGGGCCGAACTCCGGGCCCACGGCCATCGCGCCGACGATCAGGATCGCGTTGTCGAGGACCACACCGCAGGCCGCGATCATCGTGGCGACCGTCAGGAACGCCAGGTAGGTCGCGGAGAGCGTGGACTCCTCGTGGGTGGCCTCGGTCAGCGACTCCCACAGCACGGCGTCGACGCCCTCGCCGGGGGCGTCGTCCGCCGCCCGGTCGGCCTGCCGGGACAGCGACAGATCGATGTTCTCCAGCGCGATCGAACCGGTCCGGTCCAGCTCCATCGCCCGGAGATGGGCCAGCAGACCGTCGGCGGCCTCCCGTGCGACATCGCACATCACGACATCGCCCTGCGGGTCGCGGGCCGCCCCGGTCAGCACCACCAGATGGGTCGCTCCGACGGTCGTCTCCAGCAGCCGGAACACCTCGTCCGTACGGTCCGCGGGGACGATCAGGCGTAGATGCAGCACGGCGGGCGACTCCCTAGAGCTTGCGCAACGACAGCCGCTGCACCTTGTGGTCAGGACCCTTGCGCAGCACCAGGTTGGCGCGGCCGCGGGTGGGGGCGACGTTCTGTTGCAGGTTGGGCTTGTTGACGGTGCGCCAGATCATGCGGGCGTAGTCGAGGGCCTCGTCCTCGGAGACCTGGGTGTACTTGCGGAAGTACGAGAACGGGTTCTGGAAGGCCGTCTCGCGCAGCTTGCGGAAGCGGCCGAGGTACCACTTCTCGATGTCCGCGGTGCGGGCGTCGACGTAGACGGAGAAGTCGAAGAAGTCGGCGAGCCCGAGGCGGGTGCGGCCGTCCTTGCCGGGCAGCGCCGGCTGCAGGACGTTCAGGCCCTCGACGATGAGGATGTCCGGGCGGTGCACGGTCAGCCGCTCGCCGGGCACGATGTCGTAGATCAGGTGGGAGTAGACGGGCGCGGTGACCTCGGCCTTGCCGGACTTCACATCGGCGACGAAGCGGGTCAGTGCCCGCCGGTCGTACGACTCCGGGAAGCCCTTACGGGACATCAGGCCGCGGCGGTGCAGCTCGGCGTTGGGGAAGAGGAACCCGTCGGTGGTGACCAGCTCGACCCGCGGATGCTCGGGCCAGCGGGCCAGCAGCGCCTGCAGCAGCCGCGCGGTGGTGGACTTCCCGACCGCCACGCTGCCCGCGACCCCGATGACGAACGGGGTGCCGGGCTGGGGGCCGCCGCCCACGTCGCCGAGGAAGGTGTTCAGCGCGCCACGCAGATTGCTGGTGGCGCCGACATAGAGGTTGAGGAGCCGGGACAGCGGGAGGTAGACATCGCGTACCTCGTCGAGGTCGATGACATCGCCCAGGCCCCGCAGACGTTCGACCTCGTCGGCCGTCAGGGGCAGCGGGGTCTTCTCCCGCAGGGCACTCCACTGCGCGCGCGTCAGATCGACGTACGGAGAGCTGTCGGCGCGGCGTCGTTGCTGCGGATCGGTCGTCAGGGGCACGCGCCCATTGTGCGCAGCTGCCACACGCCGTTCATCTCGGGGTGCCCCGGCCGGGGCCTTCGGCGAGCGGCTTGTGGACGTCGGGGCGGGCTTGGGTGTTTCTCGCCCCGGCTGTCTGTACCCGAGGGATTTTGCCCGGTACGGTCGGCGGCGGGGAGCGGCCCGACTGCGGGCCGTGGACGAATCAGGGGGTGCGGGTGCGAGCGCGTAGGGCCGGTCTGCTGGGACAGCGGCCGTGGGGGAGAACGGGAAGCGCGACCGGCGGCCGGGGGGCGGATGCCGCATCGGACGGATTCGCCGCGCGGGTGTACGCCGAGCTGGCGGAGGAACTGCCGGACGAGGATCTGGGGGAGGACCTCGCCGATTTCCTGGAGCGTCATGAGCCGGGCGGCGGTCCCGGGGCGGACGCGGAGGCGGACGAGGAGTTCCTGGAGACGGTGCGTGAGGCACACCACCGGATAGCGCGAGGGTATTGATCGGCCCGCGGCGTACGCTGCCTTCATGTGCGGAATCGTGGGATATGTGGGCGGGCAGAGCGCCCTTGACGTCGTCCTGGCCGGGCTGAAGCGGCTGGAGTACCGCGGCTATGACTCGGCGGGTGTCGCCGTGCTGGCCGATGGCGGGCTGGCAGCGGCCAAGAAAGCCGGCAAACTCGCCAATCTGGAGAAGGAGCTGGCGGACCGTCCGCTGCCGGCCGGCTCGACCGGTATCGGGCACACCCGGTGGGCCACCCACGGTGCCCCCACCGACGAGAACGCCCATCCGCATCTGGACAACGCCGGCCGGGTCTCCGTCGTGCACAACGGCATCATCGAGAACTTCGCCGGACTGCGCGCCGAACTCACCGACCGCGGGCACGAGTTGACGTCCGAGACGGACACCGAGGTCGTGGCGCATCTGCTCGCCGAGGCCTACTCGTCCTGCGGTGAGCTGGCCGAGGCGATGCGTCAGGTGTGCGGGCTGCTGGAGGGCGCGTTCACGCTGGTCGCGGTGCACGCCGATGAGCCGGACGTGGTGGTCGGGGCGCGCCGGAACTCGCCGCTGGTGGTGGGGGTCGGGGACGGCGAGGCGTTCCTCGCCTCGGATGTGGCGGCGTTCATCGCGCACACCCGGGAGGCGATCGAGCTGGGCCAGGACCAGGTCGTGGAGCTGCGCCGGGACGGGGTGACGGTCACCGACTTCGACGGCGCGCCCGCGCAGGTACGCGAGTACCACGTCGACTGGGACGCCTCGGCCGCCGAGAAGGGCGGCTACGACTACTTCATGCTCAAGGAGATCGCCGAGCAGCCGAAGGCCGTGGCGGACACCCTGCTGGGCCGGATCGACGCCTCGGGGGTGCTGTCCCTGGACGAGGTGCGGATCCCGCCCGCGGTGCTGCGCGAGGTCGACAAGGTCGTCATCGTGGCGTGCGGGACGGCGTACCACGCGGGGATGATCGCCAAGTACGCGATCGAGCACTGGACCCGGATCCCCTGCGAGACCGAGCTGGCCAGCGAATTCCGCTACCGCGACCCGATCCTGGACCGGCACACGCTGGTCATCGCCATCAGCCAGTCCGGCGAGACCATGGACACCCTGATGGCGCTGCGCCATGCGCGCGAGCAGGGCGCGAAGGTGCTCGCCATCTGCAACACCAACGGCTCGACCATCCCGCGGGAGTCGGACGCGGTGCTGTACACGCACGCCGGGCCCGAGGTCGCGGTGGCCTCCACGAAGGCGTTTCTGACCCAGTTGGTGGCCTGTTACCTGGTGGCGCTGTACGTCGCGCAGGTACGGGGCACGAAGTGGGGCGACGAGATCCGGGCCGTGGTGCGCGAACTGGCGGCCATCGGCACCCAGGTCGAGCAGGTGCTCGGGACGATGGAGCCGGTACGGGCGCTGGCGCGCTCCCTCGCCGACAAGAACACCGTGCTGTTCCTCGGCCGGCACGTGGGCTATCCGGTGGCGCTGGAGGGCGCGCTGAAGCTCAAGGAGCTCGCGTACATGCACGCCGAGGGCTTTGCGGCCGGGGAGCTCAAGCACGGGCCGATCGCGCTGATCGAGGACGATCTGCCGGTGGTGGTGGTCGTGCCGTCGCCACGCGGCCGCTCCGTACTGCACGACAAGATCGTGTCGAACATCCAGGAGATCCGGGCCCGGGGCGCACGGACGATCGTGATCGCGGAGGAGGGCGACGAGACGGTGGTGCCGTACGCCGATCATCTCGTGCGGATTCCGCGGACGCCGGTGCTGCTGCAACCGCTGGTGTCCACGGTCCCGCTGCAGGTGTTCGCCTGCGAGCTGGCCACCGCCCGCGGCAACGAGGTCGACCAGCCGCGCAACCTCGCCAAGTCGGTGACGGTGGAGTGATCATCGGGGTCGGGATCGATGTCGCCGAGATCGAGCGCTTCGGCGCGGCGCTGGAGCGTACGCCGGAGCTGGCGCAGCGGCTGTTCATCGAGGAGGAGCTGATGCTGCCCAGCGGTGAGCGTCGCGGCATCGCCTCGCTGGCGGCGCGGTTCGCCGCCAAGGAGGCGGTGGCCAAGGCGCTCGGGGCACCAGGCGGGCTGCACTGGACCGATGCCGAGGTGTACGTCGAGGACAGCGGGCAGCCGCGGCTGCGGGTGCGCGGGACCGTCGAGGCACGCGCGAAGGAGCTCGGGGTCCGTACGTGGCACGTATCGCTGAGCCATGACGCGGGGGTCGCCTCCGCCGTGGTGATCGCCGAGGCGTGAGGCCCTGTGGCGCCCGTCCCCGCTCGCCGGTGGGCGGGCGCCGTCTTTGCGGGGAGGGGAAATCCCCCGCACCCCGCGGGCGAGGGGCGAGACTTGTCGGTATGAGGACTGCCTACAGCGTGGAGACCGTGCGGGCCGCGGAGCGAGAGCTCATGGCCCGGTTGCCCGAAGGGGCCCTGATGCAGCGGGCGGCGGCCGGACTGGCCGTTGCCTGTGCGGAGTTGGTGGGGCGGGTGTACGGAGCCCGGGTGGTGCTGCTGGTGGGCAGCGGCGACAACGGCGGGGACGCGCTGTACGCCGGTGCCCGGCTGGCGCGGCGGGGAGCCGGGGTGGTGGCGGTGCTGCTCTCGCCCGAACGGGCCCACCAGGGCGGGCTCGCCGCGCTGCGGGCGGCCGGGGGGCGGGTCTCGGCCGATGCGCGGGGGGACATCGCGCGGGCCGATCTGGTCGTGGACGGGATCGTCGGGATCGGGGGGCGGGGCGGGCTGCGCCCGGAGGCGGCACAACTGGCGCGTGCGGCGTGGGAGTCGGCTCCGGTGGTGGCCGTCGATCTGCCCAGTGGTGTGGATGCGGACAGCGGTGAGGTGCGCGGGGAGGCCGTACGGGCCGACGCGACGGTGACGTTCGGGGCGTACAAACCGGGGCTGCTGATCGATCCGGCGCGGGAGCGGGCGGGGGCGCTGCGGCTGGTGGACATCGGGCTCACGCTGCCGGAGGAGGCCGAGGCGGAGGCGCTGCAGCATGCGGACGTGGCCGATCTGCTGCCGCGCCCGGCACCCGAGAGCGACAAGTACCGGCGGGGTGTGGTCGGGGTGGTCGCGGGGTCCGCGCGGTATCCGGGGGCGGCGGTGCTCGCGGTGGCGGGTGCGTTGCGGGGCGGCGCGGGGGCCGTGCGCTATGTCGGGCCGGCCGCCGAGGCGGTGCTGGCGCACTTTCCGGAGACGCTGGTGCATGCCGGGCCGCCGGACAAGGCGGGCCGGGTGCAGTCGTGGGTCATCGGTCCGGGCATCGGCGAGGAATCGGAGGCGCTGGACGACGTGCTGGCCGCGGAGGTTCCGGTGCTGGTGGACGCGGACGGGCTGCGGTTCCTGACGCCGCAGCGGGTCGCGGAGCGCACGGCCGAGACCCTGCTGACGCCCCATGCGGGGGAGGCCGCCGCACTGCTCGGACGCGGACGCGAGGAGGTCGAGGCGGCACGGCTGGCATCCGTACGGGAGTTGGCGGCGCGGTACGGCGCCACGGTGCTGCTCAAAGGCTCGACGACGCTGGTGGCGGAGGCGGATGGGCCGGTGCGGGTCAACCCCACGGGGACCAGCTGGCTGGCGACGGCCGGGAGTGGGGACGTGCTGTCGGGGGTGACGGGGTCGTTGCTCGCCGCGGGACTCACCGCGCGTGACGCGGGGTCGGTCGGCGCCTATCTGCACGGGCTGGCGGCCCGGCAGGCCGCCGGGCCGGCCGGCGCGCCGATCCTGGCCTCGGACGTTGCGGGCCATCTGGCCGCGGCCTGGCGGGATGTGACGGGCTGACAGAAACAGACCGGCCGGCGTTACGCCCGGCGGGGGAATGGGGCGGGCACCAGGGCGAACCTGGCGGTCGGCGGGCGGTACGGCCGCGTGGCCACGGCATGCGTGAGGGCATGAAACGCACTCTTCCGGCGCTGCTGGTCTGCGCCTTGCTGCTCGTTGTCGCCGGGCCGCCCGCGGTGGCCGTGGCACCGTCGCCCGTCTCGCGCGCGGTTGCCGAGCCCGTCTCGTACGCGGTCGCCGGCCTGGTTCCCGGTGTCTCGCGCGAGACGTCCGGCCGGGCACCGGCGCGCGGGACGCAGTGGCACATCGAGTACGTGCCGCAGTCCGAGGTGGTGCACCACGGCACCAGGTCGGTGGCGTGCAGCCGGTCCACCGGGCCCTACCAGCGGCAGACGGAGCGCTATCTGCGGCGGGAGGTGGACGGGCGGCAGAGCGCGGGGGACTGCCGGGCGATCCGGCGGTTCCAGCAGGCGCACCGCATTGTGCCGGCGTCCGGATTCGCGGGGTCGGTCACGGGGGCGATGGTGCGGCTGATGCGGGCCAAGAAGGACCCCAACCGGGCCGGTCACTGCCCCGACCGTCGTGAGCGGACCGTGTGTGTCGATCTGAACCGGCAGCTGCTGTGGGTGCAGCAGGACGGGCGGGTGATCTTCGACCCGGTGGCGATCCGCTCCGGTGCGCCGACGATGGAGACCCGTACCGGTACGTACCGGATCTATCTACGGCACAGAAGGCACATTTCCAACCTTTACCACACGTCCATGCCGTTCGCGCAGTTCTTCGACCGCGGGGAGGCACTGCATGCCGTCTACGACGACATCTACCAGGGGCCCGGCTCGCACGGCTGCGTCAATCTCACATGGACGGATGCACAGAAGCTGTGGGATCTGCTGAAGAAGCAGGACATCGTGTACGTCTGGGGGCGGAAACCCGGCGTGTGAGCACGGTTTCCCCGCCCGTCCCCCGGGGCGCCGCAACCTCGCCTGCGACACTGAGGGGGATGAACGAGACAGCGAAGCGTGCCCGTGCCGCCATCGACGTCGCCGCCGTGCGGTCGAACGTCCGTGCGCTGCGGGACCGTGCACCCCGGGCAGAGCTGATGGCCGTGGTCAAGTCCGACGGCTATGGACACGGGGCGGTGCGCTGCGCGCGCGCCGCCCGTGAGGCCGGCGCGGGCTGGCTGGGCACGGCGCTGCCCGAGGAGGCGTTCGCGCTGCGTGCGGCCGGTGACACCGGGCGGCTGATGTGCTGGCTGTGGACGCCGGGCGGCCCCTGGCAACGGGCCGTCGAGGAGGACATCGACGTCGCGGTGAGCGGGCTGTGGGCGCTGCGCGAGGTGACCGCGGCGGCCCGGGCGTGCGGTCGCACCGCCCGTGTCCAGCTCAAGGTCGACACCGGCCTCGGCCGCAACGGCTGCCAGCCCGCCGACTGGCCGGAACTGACCGCCGCGGCCCGCGCCGCCGAGGCCGAGGGCACACTGACCGTCACCGGCGTCTGGTCGCACTTCGCCTGCGCCGACGAGCCCGGCCACCCCTCGATCGCCGCCCAGCTGGACGTCTTCCACGAGGCGTTGAAGACCGCCGAGACGGCCGGGCTGCGCCCCGAGGTACGGCATATCGCCAACACCCCGGCGCTGTTGACGCTGCCCGAGGCGCACTTCGACCTGGTCCGCGCCGGCATCGGCATCTACGGCATCTCGCCCAGCCCCGAGCTCGGTACGTCCCAGGACTTCGGGCTGCGGCCGGCGATGACCCTGGAGGCCGCGCTCGCGTCGGTCAAGCGCGTCCCGGGCGGCCACGGCGTGTCGTACGGGCACCAGTACACGACGCCCGGCGAGACCACCCTGGCGCTGGTTCCGCTCGGCTACGCCGACGGCATCCCGCGGCACGCCTCCGGCGCCGGCCCCGTGCTGGTCGCCGGCAAGTGGCGGACGGTCGCCGGGCGGATCGCGATGGACCAGTTCGTGGTCGACCTGGGCGGCGACAGCGCCGAGCCGGGCGATCCGGCGGTGCTGTTCGGCCCCGGGGACCGCGGTGAGCCGACCGCGGAGGACTGGGCCCGCGTGGCCGGAACCATCGGCTATGAAATCGTCACCCGGATCGGATCCCGGGTGCCACGCGTCTATGTGGACAGCGGCACACGGACCGAAGCCGAAGGAGACAGCGCGCTCACGGGGGGTACGGCATGACCGAGGGACAGGAAGCCGCCGCGCAGGCGGTCGAGACGGCGGCCGAGGTGGCCGGCAACTGGGCGCGGGCGGGCCGGCACGCCGGTGTCGCCGGTGCGGCAATCGGTGTGGTCGCTGCGGGTGCCGCGGCCGGTGTGGCGATAGAGCGGATGACGGTCGGCCGCGGGATGCGGCGCCGCGCCCGGCTCGCGCTGGACGCGTCCGGCCCGTACGGCACGCTGCGCGGCACTCCGGGCGCCGCGATCGCCGAGGACGGCACCGAGCTGTACTACGAGGTCGACGAGCCGGGCCCGCCGGAGAAGGACGACGGGGCCGCCAAGCCGGCGGTGAACGGCAAGCACGGCAAACACGGCAAGCACGACCGGTCCGCCAAGCCGGTCCGCGGCAAGGAGGCCCGCGCCGCGCAGGAGGCCCAGGGAGGTCTGCGCAAGCGGCTGACCGCGGCGCTCGGGCGGCGCTCCGTGGCCCCCACCGTCGTGTTCAGCCACGGCTACTGCCTGAGCCAGGACTCCTGGCACTTCCAGCGGTCGGCGCTGCGCGGCACGGTGCGCACCGTCCACTGGGACCAGCGCAGCCACGGCCGCTCGTCGCGCGGCCACGGCCAGATCGACGGCACGGAACCGGTCACCATCGACCTGCTGGGCCGGGATCTGAAGGCGGTGCTGGACGCCGCGGTCCCCGAGGGGCCGATCGTGCTGGTCGGGCACTCCATGGGCGGGATGACGGTGATGGCGCTGGCCGACCAGTTCCCCGAGTACGTCGCGGAGCGGGTGGTCGGGGTGGCCCTGATCGGCACCTCCGCCGGCCGGCTCAGCGAGGTCGGCTTCGGGCTGCCGTCCATGGGCGTCAAGGCCTTCCACTGGCTCGCGCCGGGCGTCCTCAAGGCGCTGGGCTGGCAGCGGGAGATCGTCGAGCGCGGGCGGCGGGCCACCGCCGACCTCTTCGCGGGGCTGATCAAGCGGTATTCGTTCGGGACGCCGGAGAAGGTGGACCCGGGTATCGCGCGGTTCGGCGAGCGGCTGATCGAGGCGACCCCGATCGATGTGGTCGCCGAGTTCTTCCCGGCGTTCGCGGTGCACGACAAGACCGAGGCGCTGGTGGCGTACGACGCGGTGCCCGCGCTGGTGCTCGCCGGGGAGAGCGATCTGATCACTCCCGCCGACCACAGCCGGACGATCACCGAGATGCTGCCCGACGCGGAGCTGGTGTGTGTCCCGGGCGCCGGGCATCTGGTGATGCTGGAGCGTCCCGAGCTGGTCAATGAGCATCTGGTGTCGCTGGTGGAGCGGGCGAGCGCGGCGGCCCGCAGCTCGCGGCACGCCCGCGCCTGAGACGCCGGGGGTCTGCCGGGGGCCGCGATGCCCCCCGGCAGACCGTCGCGGCAGCTCCGCCGGGGTACGGCGGCGCCGCCGAGGGGCCGGGCCGGGCGACGGGGCAGGTCCGCCGCCCCGCAGCGGCGTCGTCGAGGGGCGGTGGCCGGGTGACGGGCGGGACGTACCATTTGCGGCATGAGCACCACCGGAGCGATTGCGCACGTGACCGTCAAGTCCCCCGAACAGATGCAGGAGTTGGGTCGTCGGCTGGCCCCGCTGCTGCGCCCCGGCGACCTGGTTCTGCTCACCGGTGAGCTGGGCGCGGGCAAGACGACGCTGACCCGCGGCCTGGGGGAGGGGCTGGGCGTGCGCGGCGCCGTGACCTCGCCCACCTTCGTCATCGCCCGGGTGCACCCCTCGCTGACCGGCGGCCCCGCGCTGGTGCACGTCGACGCGTACCGGCTCGGCGGCGGGCTGGACGAGATGGAGGACCTGGACCTCGATGTCTCGCTGCCGGAGTCGGTGGTGATCGTGGAGTGGGGCGAGGGCAAGGTCGAGGAGCTGTCCGAGGACCGGCTGCATGTGGTCATCGGGCGCGCCGTGGGAGCCGAGGCGCCGGGCGGTGCGGACGGGGCACTGGCAGAGGGTGTGGACGATGTGCGCGAGGTGACGGTCACCGGCCTCGGTGCGCGCTGGGCGGATGCCGGCCTGCCCGCGCTGGAGACCTGCTGACGCCGTCGGAGGCGTGCTGACGGCGTTGGAGGCGGCTCGGGCAGCGGCCCGGCCGGTCTCCGATCCGGCCATCCCCGTCCGGTAGTTTCCGACAAGCCGTCGGTAAGATGTTGCATACCTGGTGCCGGGCGTGGTGACATGGGTGGAGACCCCAGTTAGGTCAGCCTAAGTAGCGAGCCCAGCGTCTGTCGCTCGTCCCAGGAGCCCCGGGAGGCGTCCATGTCGGCCCACCAGCCCTCCCCCACGTCTGAAGGGCGCGGGAGCACCCCCATCGTGGCGGCCGGGCGCGCCGAGCATGAGGCGCGCGAGACGCCGACCATGAATGAACTGCTGGCGGCGTGCGCCGCGGCCAGCGTCGTCTCCACGCCGCCCGGCGCCGAGGAAGCCCGTCAGGGCAAGCCCGCGAAGCCGGCGGACGGGCCGGAAGCGGAGGGCGAGGCCGGGACCGCGTCCACCGGAGGCCGCGACGCGGCGTAGCCCATAGGGGCGAATGGACGGGCCGCGCGGTCAGGAGACCACGACGACCTTGGTGCCGTGCAGTGCGAAGTCCCACATCGCCTTGCCGTCGGCCCGCGACTCACGGATGCCGCCGGTCTTCTTCGACGAGTCCGCCCGGGGCATGGAGCCGTCGACGGCCGCGCTGAAGCCGACGGTGACGCCGTCCACATCGGCGAACCGCACCACATGCTCGATCGCGATGCCGTCCGAGCCCGTGACGCTCACCGAGCGCGAGCCGACCGCGTACTGCCCCAGCGGTGGGCTCACCGTGCTCGGCGCGATCGTGAACGTCCGCTGCGCCTTGTCGTTCCCGCCGACCAGCCAGACCCGCTTGGCGTCGAGCGAGTAGACGATCCGCCGGCCCTTGCCGGACGCCGCGGGGACCTCGGCAGGAGCGGGGGCCTTGTCCTTCTTGCCGCTGCGCTCCGGGCGGCTCTTGGGCGCGTTGCGGTGGCTGTCCTTGCGGGCCTGGGTGAGGGTGTCCGGGGCGGACGCCGCGGCCTGGTAGCCGAGCACACCGACCACGACCACGGCAGCCGTGGTCAGCGCGGTGACGATCATGCTGCTCTTAGCGGGCACCGCTGTGCCACCTTTCCTCCCTCTCCCTGCCGTCGGCGGGGAGCCCCGGGCCTTGGAATGCCGGGCTGCTTGCTGCTGGGCTACGGGGGCGACGGTAGCACCGCGACAGATACCACCGGCCGAGCCGTAGTCTTAAGGACGTGCTGCTGCTAGCTCTTGACACCGCCACCCCCGCCGTCACCGTCGCGCTCCACGACGGCACCCGGGTCCTCGCCGAGTCCCGCCAGGTGGACGCGCGCCGGCACGGCGAGCTGCTGCTGCCCGCCGTCGACCGGGTGCTGGCCGAGGCCGGCCTGAAACTCGACGCGGTCAGCGACATCGTGGTCGGCGTGGGCCCGGGACCGTACACCGGGCTGCGGGTCGGCCTGGTGACCGCCGCGACCTTCGGGGCGGCGCTCGGCGTACCCGTCCACGGCCTGTGCACCCTGGACGGCCTCGCCCATGCCTCCGGACTCACCGAGCCGTTCGTCGTGGCCACCGACGCCCGCCGCAAGGAGGTCTACTGGGCGCGCTACGCGGCCGGCCCCTCGACGAGCGACTCCGCCGCGCCCCGCACGATCACCCGCCTGACCGAGCCCTCCGTCGACCGTCCCGCGGACATCGCCGACCAGGTGGCCGGCGTCCCCGCCGTGGGCGCGGGCGCACTGCTCTACGACACGGTCTTCACCGGCGTACGGCGCGAGGCCCCCGAGCACCAGTCCGCCGGGGCGCTGGCCGCGCTGGCCGCCGGGAAGCTGGCCGCCGGCGAGGAGCTGCCGCCCCCGCAGCCGATGTATCTGCGCCGCCCGGATGCCCAGGTGCCCGCCAACTACAAGGTGGTCACTCCCCAGTGACCACCCGCCCGTCGCCCGACCAGCGCCCCTCGGCGGCTCCGCCGCGCGGTGGTACCCCGCAGCCCGCCGCGGTGCTGCGCGAGATGCGCTGGTGGGACCTCGCGCCGGTGCTGGAGCTGGAGCGGGAGCTCTTCCCCGAGGACGCCTGGTCGCCGGGCATGTTCTGGTCCGAGCTGGCCCATGCGCGCGGGCCGTACGCCACCCGCCGCTACCTCGTCGCCGAATTGGAGGTGCCGCCGCGCAGCGGCGCCGATGAGGGGCGGCGGTCGGGCGACGGGCGGGCGGGCCGGCTGGTCGGCTACGGCGGCCTGGCCGCCGTCGACGGCACCGGCGACATCCAGACCATCGCGACCGCCCGCGACCAGTGGGGCACCGGCCTCGGCGCCCGGCTGCTGACCGAACTCCTCGGTGCCGCAACGGACTTCGAATGCCACGAGGTGCTGCTGGAGGTGCGGGTCGACAACCTTCGCGCCCAGCGCCTCTACGAGCGCTTCGGCTTCGAGCCGATCGGTTTCCGCCGCGGCTACTACCAGCCCGGCAACATCGACGCCCTCGTCATGCGCCGCACCACCCAGACCTCCTCCGAAGCACCCTCCGTACAAGGAACTTGACACTCATGGCTGACTCACGCGGCGGACCGCTCGTCCTCGGCATCGAGACCTCCTGCGACGAGACCGGCGTCGGCATCGTCCGCGGCCACACCCTCCTCGCCGACGCGGTCGCCTCCAGCGTCGACGAGCATGCGCGCTTCGGAGGTGTGGTGCCGGAGGTGGCCTCGCGCGCCCACCTGGAGGCGATGGTTCCCACCATCCAGCGGGCGTTGAAGGACGCCGGGGTCGCGGCCTCCGACCTGGACGGGATCGCGGTCACCGCGGGACCGGGCCTGGCCGGCGCGCTGCTGGTCGGTGTCTCGGCCGCCAAGGCGTACGCCTACGCCCTCGGCAAGCCGCTGTACGGCGTCAACCACCTCGCCTCGCACATCTGCGTCGACCAGCTGGAGCACGGCCCGCTGCCGGAGCCGACGATGGCGCTGCTGGTGAGCGGCGGCCACTCGTCGCTGCTGCTGGCCCCGGACATCACCTCCGACGTCCGGCCGCTGGGCTCGACGATCGACGACGCGGCGGGCGAGGCGTTCGACAAGATCGCGCGGGTGCTGAACCTCGGCTTCCCCGGCGGCCCGGTCATCGACCGCTACGCCCGCGAGGGCAACCCGGACGCGATCCGCTTCCCGCGCGGGCTGACCGGACCCCGCGACCCGATCTACGACTTCTCCTTCTCCGGCCTGAAGACGGCCGTCGCCCGCTGGATCGAGGCCAAGCGGGCGGCCGGCGAGCAGGTGCCGGTGGCGGATGTCTCGGCGTCCTTCCAGGAGGCCGTGGTGGATGTGCTGACCCGTAAGGCCGTCCGGGCCTGCAAGGACAACGGCGTGGACCACCTGATGATCGGCGGCGGGGTCGCGGCCAACTCCCGGCTGCGGGCGATGGCCGCGCGCCGCTGCGAGGACGCCGGAATCACCCTGCGGGTGCCGCGGCCCAAGCTGTGCACCGACAACGGCGCGATGGTCGCCGCCCTGGGCGCGGAGATGGTGGCACGGGGCCGGTCGGCCTCCGCCTGGGACCTCTCCGCCGACTCGTCCCTGCCGGTCACCGAACCGCATGTGCCCGGTGAGGTTCCCGATGACCCGCCCGCCGCGGCCGCCCACCACCATGACCACGACCACGTCCACGAGATGAGCAAGCACAACCTCTACTCCTGAGGCCGGGCGAGGGCTCGTTTTGTCGTTCTGCGAGTCCTCGCGCCTCCCCTGGCCCGCCCCTCCGCCCCGAGGTCTTACCCTGACTGCAGCACCGGGCGCGCACGTGGGGAGGCGGCAGGCTGTGGACTGGTTCTGGTGGGTCTTCATCTTCTTCATGGCGGGCGGCTTCGCGAAGGTCGCCGACACCGCCCGTACGGCGCTGCGTACGCGGCACGAACGCAAGATGGAGCGGCTGAAGACCGCCCGTCAGGAGCGGCACGAGCTGGCCGCCGCGCAGCAGCCACCGCAGCCGGTGTGCGGCTGCACCCACCACCTCGCCAAGCATGACAAAAAGGGCAAGTGTCATGAGCTGGTGGAGGTGGCGGTCGCCTGGGACGCCGACCACAAGCCGGTGCAGTACGAGGCGGGCCAGTGCACCTGCCAGCAGTACGTCGGCCCGCAGCCGCTCTCCCAGATCTACGCCGAGGACCTCACCGACCTGGCGTGAACACCGGTCAGGGCGCGTCCGCCGCCGGGTGCCCCAGCAGCATCGTGGGGGCGCCGTCGACCCGGGTCAGGAAGATCGTGCAGGAGTTGCGGCCGCCGCCGAGCTTCAGCTTCTTGCGCAGCTCCTCCGGCTCCACCGCCGAGCCACGCTTCTTGATCACCGCGATCCCGACCTCGCGCTCCCGCAGCAGCGCCTTGAGCTTCTTGACGTGGAACGGCAGCACATCGGTGATCGCGTAGGCGGTCGCATACGGCGTCTCGGCCAGGCGGTCCGCAGTGAGGTACGCGATCGTCGGATCGATCAGCCGCCCGCCGATCTGCCGGGCGACATCCGCGACGAGATGGGCGCGGATCACCGCCCCGTCCGGCTCGTACAGCCAGTCCCCGACCGGCCCCGGCTCGGGGTCCGGCAGCCCGGCGCCGAGCAGGGAGTCCCCGGCCGGGAGCAGAGTGGCGCGGCGGCCGCCCGGCGTGGGCCGGGCCGCCCCGCCCTCCGCCGTGCCGAACCACACCACGGCCTCCTTGACGTCGCCGCCGTCCGAGATCCACTCCGTCTCGGCGTCCTCGGGCAGCGCGTCGTGCGGCACCCCAGGCGCGATCTTCAGGGCCGCGACCGGCGCCGTACGGGCCGTCTCGACGGCCCACGACAGCGGCGGCGAGTACGCCTCGGGATCGAAGATGCGGCCGCCCCTCGCCTTGCTGCGCCGCGCCGGATCCACGAACACCGCGTCATATCCGGCGGTGTCCACCTCCGTCACATCCGCGCAGCGCACCTCGATCAGCTCGGCGAGCCCCAGGACCTCGGCGTTGGCCCGGGCCGCGGCGCAGGCCAGCGGGTCACGGTCGACGGCCAGCACCCGGATCCCGGCCCGGGCCAGCGCGATCGCGTCGCCGCCGATGCCGCAGCACAGATCGGCCAGCGTACGGATGCCCAGTGCGGCGAGCCGGGCGGCGCGGTGGGCGGCGACCGTGGCGCGGGTGGACTGCTCGACGCCGTTCGGCGTGAAGTACATCAGCCGCGCGTCCGCGCCGAACTTCGCCGCCGCGCGCTGCCGCAGCCGGGCCTGGCCGAGCGCGGCGGAGACCAGCGGCGCGGGGTGATCGCGGCGCAGCCGGGTCGCGGTGGCCAGTTCGTCCGCCGGGTCGTGGTCACGCAGCTCGGCCAGCAGCGATTGCCCCTCCGGGGCGAGCAGGGCGACGAAGGTGTCGAGGTCGTTCACGGTGTCATTGTCTCCCCACGTTGTCGGCTGTCCCGCCGCGCCTGTGGCTCTCCCCGCGTTGTCGGCTGTCCCGCCGTTGCGCCTGTGGCCCTTCCCGCGTTGTCGGCTGTCCCGCCGTGTCCCGTCTCGCCGTTGCGCCTGCGGCCCTTCCCGCGTTGTCGACTGTCCCGCCGTGCCCCGTCTCGCCGTTGCGCCTGCGGCGGGCGTGGTGTTGTCGGGTGCGGTGCCGCTCCTCCGGACTCCGTCCTGCGGCGCGTCCCCTCCCGTGGGTGGGTGGGAAGAGGCCGGTGGGGGCAAGCGTGAGTGATCAGGCGCGCCCTGTGGACGCAAGCACAGGGAAACGGGACACACAACGCCCGCCCCCGCTCACCTCTCCCACCCACCCACGGGAGGGGACGGACCGAAGGACGAAGTCCGTAGGGCCGTCACCGCACCCGACGAACCCACGCCCGCCGCAGGCGCAACGGCGCGAAACCATCACGGCGGGACAGCCGAAAGCGTGGGAAGGGCCGCAGGCACAACGGCGGGACAGCCGAAAGCGTGGGAAGGGCCGCAGGCACAACGGCGGGACAGCCGAAAGCGTGGGAAGGGCCGCAGGCGCAACGGCGCGAAACCATCACGGCGGGAGAGCCGAAAGCGTGGGAAGGGCCGCAGGCGCAACGGCGCGAAACCATCACGGCGGGACAGTCGACAACGTGGGAAGAATTCAGACCGGCTCGCGCCGCCGCTGCGCATGGTCGCTGATCCGTAGCAGCAGTGCCACCATCACCCAGTTCGCGACGAGTGAGGAGCCGCCCTTGGCGAGGAACGGCAGGGCCTTGCCGGTCAGCGGGATGAGGCCGGTGACGCCGCCGGCGACGACGAAGACCTGCAGCAGCAGTGCCCCGGAGAGCCCGACCGCGAGCAGCTTGCCGAACGGGTCGCGGGCGGTCAGGCCCACCCGCAGTCCGCGCTGTGCGAGCAGCACGTACAGCATGATCACGACCATCACCCCGGCCAGCCCCAGCTCCTCGCCGACGGTGGTGAGGATGAAGTCGCTGTTGCCGGCGAAGCCGATCAGCTCCGGGTGGCCCCGGCCCAGTCCGCTGCCCGAGATGCCGCCGCTGCCGAAGCTGAACAGCGCCTGCGCGGCCTGGTCGGAGATCAGGCCCGGTGGTCTCTGTGCCTTGGGCAGGAAGATGTCCATCGGATGCAGCCAGGCCATGATGCGGCCCTTGACGTGCGGTTCCGTGGAGCCGACGACGGTGGCGCCGACCGCGGCCATGGCCAGGCCGCAGAGCACCCAACTGGTGCGCTCGGTAGCCATGTACAGCATGATCACGAAGACGCCGAAGAAGATCAGCGAGGTGCCCAGGTCCCGTTCGAAGACCAGCACCAGCAGGCTGATCACCCAGATGGTGAAGATCGGTGCGAGCTGTCGTCCCGGGGGCAGCTGGACGCCCAGGACACGGCGGCCGGCCAGCGCCAGCGCATCGCGGTTGACGGTGAGATAGCCGGCGAAGAACACCGAGATCATGATCTTCACGAACTCGCCGGGCTGCAGCGACAGCGGCCCGAGCAGGATCCAGCGCTTGGCGCCGTACATGTCGGCGCCGAAGAAGGCCGGGGCCATCAGCAGCACCAGCGCGACCACCATCGTCAGATAGATGTAGCGCTGCAGCATGCGGTGATCGCGCAGCACCAGCAGGATCGCGATACAGACGGCCACCCCGATCACCGTCCACACCAGCTGCCCGCTCGCCGCCTCGGCGATCTTCAGCCGGGGCGTCTGCGCATAGGTGATGTCCAGGCGGTGCAGCAGCACCAGGCCGATTCCGGTCAGCAGCGTCGCCAGCGGCAGGATCAACGGATCGGCGCGGGGCGCGAAACGGCGCAGGACCAGATGCGGGACCAGCGCCACGAAGAACATGCTGACGGCGAAGCCGGTCAGCCCGCCGGGCAGTCGGCCGGTCATCGACAGGCCGGTGCAGGCGTAGCCGAAGTCCGCGATCAGCACGGCGAGGGCGAGCAGCCATGCCTCGGTCCGCCGGCGGTCCGGTGCCCGGGCCAGCGCGGCGAACGTCATGGTGCGCTCGGCGTCGCTCTCCGGTTTCCCGGGTGCCCGGGGAACGCTGGTCTGTCCACGCACGCGGTTCCTCCGCCACTGATCGTCCAGGCCGCCGGCCGGCCGGGGGTGCCCGGTTCGTCGGCCCGGCAGTCGGGGAGGTAGACGAGGCAGCCGGTGGCGTGGTTGCGAGGGAACGGGAAGGTGTGTCCGATTTGATAGGAACCTGCTCGTCACCCGGCTCCCGGCCCGCCCCGATCCCGCCGCGGGTCGGCCCTGGCCGGCGGGCTGCGGACCTCCGGAGGCCATGCCTTCGTACGGCCGGTCAACCGGCGTGGGTGGAAGCCCACCCCGCCGCGCTGGCACTCCGCTTGACCGAGTGCTAACCGCGTCATAGTCTCGGCGTTGGCACTCTCCACTGGCGAGTGCCAGACACACAGCGACGGGCAGGTCCGGCACCCGCGACGACGGATCGACCTGGTCGCCACCTCAGACAGTTAACCCCGTGAGATCTCCGAAGGGGGAGGTCGGATCGTGACGACCACCAGCTCCAAGGTTGCCATCAAGCCGCTTGAGGACCGCATTGTGGTCCAGCCGCTCGACGCCGAGCAGACCACGGCTTCGGGCCTGGTCATTCCGGACACCGCCAAGGAGAAGCCCCAGGAGGGCGTTGTCCTGGCCGTGGGCCCGGGCCGTGTCGAGGACGGCAAGCGCATCGAGCTCGACGTAAAGGTCGGCGACGTTGTGCTCTACAGCAAGTACGGCGGCACCGAGGTGAAGTACAACAACGAGGACTACCTCGTGCTCTCGGCTCGCGACGTGCTCGCGATCGTCGAGAAGTAAGTCACCCAGTTTTGCCGTGATCTGCGCCCCTGGTTCCCGCGTCTAATCAACCCGGGGCAGGGGCGCAGTTCGTTTGAGCGACAGCGGTCCCCACGTCGTGGCCGAGGATCGCAATGAGAGGACTTGAAGCAACCCATGGCGAAGATCCTGAAGTTCGACGAGGACGCCCGTCGCGCCCTTGAGCGCGGCGTCAACAAGCTCGCCGACACGGTCAAGGTGACGATCGGCCCCAAGGGCCGCAACGTCGTCATCGACAAGAAGTTCGGTGCCCCGACCATCACCAACGATGGTGTCACCATCGCCCGTGAGGTCGAGGTCGACGACCCGTACGAGAACCTGGGCGCCCAGCTCGTCAAGGAGGTGGCGACCAAGACCAACGACATCGCGGGTGACGGCACCACTACCGCCACCGTGCTGGCCCAGGCGCTGGTCCGCGAGGGCCTGCGCAACGTCGCCGCCGGTGCCTCCCCGGCCGCCCTGAAGAAGGGCATCGACGCCGCCGTCAAGGCCGTGTCCGAGGAGCTCCTCGCGACCGCCCGTCCGATCGACGACAAGACCGACATCGCCGCCGTGGCCGGTCTGTCCGCGCAGGACAAGCAGGTCGGCGAGCTCATCGCCGAGGCGATGGACAAGGTCGGCAAGGACGGTGTCATCACCGTCGAGGAGTCCAACACCTTCGGTCTGGAGCTGGACTTCACCGAGGGCATGGCCTTCGACAAGGGCTACCTCTCGCCGTACATGGTCACCGACCAGGAGCGTATGGAGGCCGTCCTCGAGGACCCGTACATCCTGATCCACCAGGGCAAGATCGCCTCGATCCAGGACCTGCTGCCGCTGCTGGAGAAGGTCATCCAGGCCGGTGCCTCCAAGCCGCTGCTGATCATCGCCGAGGACGTCGAGGGCGAGGCCCTGTCGACGCTCGTCGTCAACAAGATCCGTGGCACCTTCAACGCCGTGGCCGTCAAGGCCCCCGGCTTCGGTGACCGCCGCAAGGCCATGCTCGGCGACATCGCCACCCTCACCGGTGCCACCGTCATCGCCGAGGAGGTCGGCCTCAAGCTCGACCAGGCCGGTCTGGACGTGCTGGGCACCGCCCGCCGCGTGACCGTCACCAAGGACGACACCACCATCGTCGACGGTGGCGGCAAGTCCGAGGACGTCGCCGGCCGCGTCAACCAGATCAAGGCCGAGATCGAGTCCACGGACTCGGACTGGGACCGCGAGAAGCTCCAGGAGCGCCTCGCCAAGCTCGCCGGTGGCGTCTGCGTCATCCGCGTGGGTGCGGCCACCGAGGTCGAGCTCAAGGAGAAGAAGCACCGTCTGGAGGACGCCATCTCCGCGACCCGCGCCGCGGTCGAGGAGGGCATCGTCTCCGGTGGTGGCTCCGCCCTGGTCCACGCCGCCAAGGTGCTGGAAGGTTCCCTGGGCAAGGAGGGTGACGAGGCCACCGGTGTCGCCGTCGTCCGCCGCGCCGTCGTCGAGCCGCTGCGCTGGATCGCGGAGAACGCCGGCCTCGAGGGCTACGTCATCACCGCGAAGGTCGCCGAGCTGGACAAGGGCAACGGCTTCAACGCCGCCACCGGCGAGTACGGCGACCTGGTCAAGGCCGGCGTCATCGACCCGGTGAAGGTCACCCGCTCCGCCCTGGAGAACGCCGCGTCGATCGCCTCGCTGCTTCTGACGACCGAGACCCTGGTCGTCGAGAAGCCCGCCGAGGACGAGCCGGCCGAGGCCGGTCACGGCCACGGGCACGCGCACTGACGCAACACGCCGGGCAGCTTGCTGCCTGACGTACGAGACCCGGTCCCTGCCGTGTGCGGGGGCCGGGTTCTCCGTTTGTGCGGGGGACGGGCCCCTCCGGTCCGGTTGTGTGGCACGGTGCCCTCCGGCCCGGGCCACCCGCTGCCGCCGCTCCGGGCCGTTCAGGCCGAGTGGTGCAGATGCTCCGGCCGTACGGGATCGGTGAACGGGCGGCCCCGGACGTAGCGTTCGAGTTCGTCGAGGGAGTGGTCGGCCAGGCGGTGGAGTTCGGTGCCCAGCGACCCCGCCACGTGGGGCGTGAGCAGGACGTTCGGCAGCTCGTACAACGGCGAATCGGCAGGCGGGAGCTCGGGCTCGGTGACGTCCAGTACGGCGTGCAGGCGGCCGGAGACCAGCTCGGGGAGCAGCGCCGCCCCGTCGATCAGCGAGCCGCGGGCGGTGTTGATCAAGGTCGCGCCGTCGGGCAGCAGGGCCAGTTCGCGGGCGCCGAGCAGATGGCGGGTGGCGGGCAGCTGCGGGGCGTGCACGGTGACGATGTCGCTGCCGGCGCAGAGCGTGTCGAGGGGGACGGGCCGTACGCCGAGCCGGGCCGCGTCGGCGTCGGCCACATAGGGATCGTGCAGCAGGACACGCAGATCGAACGGGCGCAGCAGCTCGATGACGCGGCGGCCGATGCGGGAGGCGCCGATGACGCCGACGGTGCGGCGGTAGTTGCCCGCGGCGCCGAGCTCGTGGTGCCAGTCGTGCGGTGTGCGCAGGCCGCGGTAGCGGTGGGCGGAGTGCAGCACGCGCTTGTTGGCGAAGAGGATCGCGGCGAGGGTGTACTCGGCGACCGGGAGCGCATTGGCGGCGGCGGCCGAGGAGACGGCGATACCGCGCTCCCAGCAGGCGTCGGTGATGTGGTGTTTGACCGATCCGGCCGCGTGCACGACGGCGCGCAGCCGCGGGGCCGCGTCCAGCACCCGGCCGGTGAGCGGCGGGGCGCCCCAGCAGGTGAGGAGCACCTCGGCGTCGGCGAGGGCGGCGGCGACCTCGGGGGTGGGGTCGGCCAGCTCGTGTGCGACGAGGCCCGGGTCGGTACGGACGAGGGCCGTGAGGCGGGTGTGGTGGCCGGCGTCGAGGAGCCGGCCGGCGATGCCGGGGCCCATCGACAGCAGCAGGGCGGGCCGGACGAACGGCATTTCCGCAGGTCCGGAGGCCTTTTCAGGGATGGGTTGGATAAGCATCAACAGTGCTCCTGCCCGGTCGCCCGTCGTCGTTCGTCCAGGTGCCGCTGTCGGCGGCGAGAGGGGCTTTCCCGCCGACCGGTCCTTCGACGCCCTTCCCCGTGCGTTCGATTGACGGGGTGCCGGCCGCGGCTGAAGGATTCCGTCGCCCGGCCGCCGCCCACCGCCCCAGGGGAAGCCATGCCCGAGCCCTGCCCCGAACGCCCCCGGCCCTCTCGGCTTCACCCGCCCCGCCCTTCCCCGTCCCTCCCCTTCCCCCTCCCGCCCGAGGACCGCCGCCGCAGCGCGTACACGGGCTGGACCCGCGCCCACTGGGAGGCGACGGCCGACGGGCTGCTCCACGCCACCGCTGGCCACGCCTCCCCCCGCCACGGCCTGATCGCCTTGCCCGGCGCCCGCCCCAGCTCCTCCGGCCCCCGCTCGGACGGCCTCGAAGGCTTCGCCCGGACGTTCTTGCTCGCCGCCCTCAGAGTCGCCGGCAGCAACGGCCATGACCCGCACGCCCACCTCGCCCGCTACGCGGAAGGCCTGGCCGCCGGTACGGAAAGCCCCACCACCGCCCGCGAGTTGGCGCCCGCCGACCCCGACTCCTGGCCCCGTATCGACGCCGTCCGCCAGGCCCGTGTCGAAGCCGCCTCGCTCGCCCTCGGCCTGCGGCTGACCCGCCCCTGGCTGTGGGACACCCTCGACGACGGCGTCCGCGCCCGCGTCGTCGACTGGCTGCTGCCCGCCCTGGGCCCGTCCCCCGTGGACAACAACTGGTGGCTCTTCGGCCTCACCGTCGGCGGCTTCCTCCACGCGGCGGGCATCGAGACCGTCCGCGCGCAGGCCGCCATCGACCGCGCGCTGACCCGTATCGAGGACTGGTACCGCGGCGACGGCTGGTACTCGGACGGCGACAACCGCGCATTCGACCACTACAACGCCTGGGCGATGCACTTCTACCCGGTCCTGCACGCCCACCTCGGCGCCGACCGGACGCTCCTGGCCACCTACGGTGCCCGCCTGCGCGCCCAACTGGACGGCTACACCCGCCTCTTCGACGCCAACGGTGCGCCCCTGCCGTTCGGCCGCTCCCTCACCTACCGCTTCGCCGCCACCGCGGCCCCCTGGCTGGGCGCCCTCACCGGCCACACCCCGCTCACCCCCGGTGCCACCCGCCGCCTCGCCTCCGGGACCCTGCGCCACTTCCTCGACCGTGGCGCCGTCACCGAGGACGGCCTGCTCCCGCTCGGCTGGTACGGCCCCTATGCACCGATGCTCCAGAGTTACTCGGGACCGGCCTCGCCCTACTGGGTGGCCAAGGGCTTCGTCGGCCTCCTGCTCCCCGCCGGCCACCCCGCCTGGACCGACCCCGAGGCCCCCCTCCCCGCCGAAACCGCGGATGCCGCCCACCCCCTCGGCCCCACCGGTCTGCTCCTCCAGTCCACCGCCTCCGACGGCCTGGTCCGCCTCCACAACCACGGCAGCAACTCCACCCGCGCCGCCCCCGACCCCTGCTACGACCGCTTCGCCTACTCCACCCGCACCGGCCCCACCACGCCCACCGCCGAGGGTCCGCACCTGCCCGACAACCACTTCGGCCTGCTCATCGACGGCCGCCCCACCACCCGCGGCCCCGCCACCCCTCACGCGGCCGGCCCCGACTGGGCCTCCTCCGGCCACACACCCCGTCACGCCGACGGCAGCGACCTGCCGGGCATCCGGATCCTGTCCGCCACCCTCGTCCACGGCCGCGCCGAACTCCGCGCCCACCTGGTCACCGGCGCCACCCCCGGCACCCGCGTATGCCAGACGGGCTGGGCCACCACGCCCGACGGCCCCACCGCCCAACTCCACCCCGTCCACGGGTACGACACCCCGCCCCGCCGCACCCCGACGGGCAGCACCCTCTTCGGCCCCGGCACCGAAACCGCCGTCCTGGAGGGCAGCACCACACCCGGCCCCGGGGGCACCCTCTTCGTGGCCCTGGCATCCCTGACGGGGGACCCGGACCCCGCCCCCGTACACACCCTCGCGACCACCCGCCTCACCGGCCACGACATCCATGTCACCTGGCACGACGGCACCACCGCTCGGCTGGCCCTGCCCCACCCGCCCACGGGAGACGCCGGGCGGGAGGGGCCCGGGTCCAGGACGTGAGCGGCAGTCCTGGACCGGCGTCCGGAGGCCGCCCGCCACCCCGCCCGGCCCGCAGCGGAACGGCACGCCCGCACGGCACCGCTCCCGGCACCGCAGGAAGTAACCCCGCGTCAGCGCGGCCCGTACTTACGGCCGGTACGGGACGTCAGACCCCCCAGCACCCCACGGGGCGCCAGTTTCACGGCGCCCATGAGCGCCTTGTACCGCGGGTCCGGAATGGAAAGGGACTTACCCCGCGTCAGATCCTTCATCGCGGCATCGACCAGCTTGTCCGCGTCCAGCCACATCCACCCGGGGATGCTGTCCGTCCCCATCCCGGCCCTCTGGTGGAACTCGGTCCGCACGAACCCCGGGCACAGCGCCATCAGCCGGACGCCGCTGCCCGCCAGATCCCGCGCGGCGCCCTGGGTGAACTGCACGACCCACGCCTTGCTCGCGCCGTAGGTGCCGCGCGGCACGAACGCCGCCACCGACGCCACATTGACCACCGCGCCCCGCCGCCGGTCCCGCATCCCGCGCACCCCGGCCGTGGTCAGCCGCAGCACCGCCTCGCAGTGCACCTTCAGCATCGTCAGCTCGTCGGCCATCGAGACTTCGAGGTACTCGCCCTTGTTGCCGAAACCGGCGTTGTTCACCAGCAGATCCACCGGGTGCTTGTTGTCCGAGAGCCGCGCCTCGACGGCGGCAATGCCCTCCTCGGTGGACAGATCGGCGCTCAGCACCTCGGCCTCGATGCCGTGCCGGTCGTGCAACTCGGTGGCCTGCTCGTGCAGTCGCTTCTCGTCGCGCGCGACCAGCACCACGCTGTGGCCGTCGCTCGCGAGCCGCCGGGCGAACGCCGCCCCGATGCCCGCCGTCGCTCCCGTGATCAATGCAGTCGTCATACGGGCACGCTATCCGCCCGGGGCACAAGGCCCGCGCCCCTCCCCCCGGCGGCGCGGCCGCCCGCGTACGACCGGCATTCGGCCCTCCGGCAACCGGGCCGCGGGCTCACCGCTCCCGGCCCGCACGACCCGTCGCCGCCCGGCTCCCGCGGGGTCCCGGGGCCGCCCCCCGCCCGGCCCGCGGAGCCGGTCAGGGCACCGCCCCGCGGCTCAACCCTCCTGTCGCGCCATGTACTTCAGCGCCTTGCGCCGTGCCTCCTCCGGGAGCGCGCCATCCGCCTCCAGCAGCCGCGGCAGCAGCTCCCGCCGGGTGGTCAGGGCCTGGAAGGTCAGCCCGATCGTCACCTCGTGATCCGGACGGTGCACCACCTCGACGGCGTCCCCGGCGCGGATCTCGCCCGCCTCGATCACGCGTAGATACGCGCCGGGCACCGCGGCCTGGGTGAACCGCTTGATCCAGCCGTGCTCGCCCATCCACCCGTGGAACGTGCGGCAGGGGATACGCGGTGAGGTGACCTCCAGCAGCAGCCGCGGGCCGACCCGCCAGCGGTCGCCGATGCGGGCGCCGGTGACCTCGACGCCCGACGTGGTGAGGTTCTCGCCGAAGGACCCGTTGGCCAGCTCACGGCCCAGCTCCCGCTGCCACTCGTCCAGGTCCTCGCGCGCGTACGCGTAAACGGCCTGGTCGTCGCCGCCGTGATGGCGCAGATCGACCACCGCGTCACCGGCCAGCCCGCTGCCTGCGGTGCCCTTGGGGCCGGGGGCGGTGACCGCCACCGGGCCGTCCACGGGCCGTTTGTCGATGCCCGTGCCGCCCTCGGCGTCGGTGTGCTCGGACGGGGCGGGCCGGCCCAGATTCACGGTCAGCAGCTTCATACGGTGCTCCGTCGCTCGATCGGCGTGGTTCATGGAGAGGCCCGGGGCGTCCCCGCCTTACGCGTGCCCTCGATCCAGGTCCACGCTAAGGGCTGTCCCGCCCCAAAAGCATCGACTCATTTTTGCCTGATCAACCCAAGACTCCCTTATGCTCGATACATGATCGAGGCCCGTCATCTCCGTGTGCTGCGTGCCGTCGCCAGGACCGGCTCGTTCTCCGCCGCCGCGCGCGAGCTGGGCTGCACCCAGCCGGCCGTCAGCCAGCAGATGAAGGCCCTGGAACAGTCCGCCGGCACCCCGCTGCTGGTCCGTGCGGGCCGCGAGATGAGGCTGACCCAGGCGGGCGAGGCGCTCGTCCGGCACGCCGTGGGCATCCTGGCCGGGCTCACCGCCGCCGAGGAGGAGATCGCGGCCATCGCGGGCCTGCGCGCGGGACGGGTGCGGCTGGTGTCCTTCCCCTCCGGCAGCTCGACGCTGGTGCCGACCGCCCTGGCGAAGATGCGCGCCGCACACCCGGGCACCCGGGTCTCGCTGGTCGAGGCCGAGCCGCCGCGCTCCATCGAGATGCTGCGCAACGGCGACTGCGAGATCGCGCTGGCCTTCCGCTATCCGGAGGTGCGCGGCGCGGATCCGGTGGCCGGAGCGGAGTGGGACGACCTGGTGGTCCGGCCGATCCTGGCGGACCGGCTGATCGGGCTGGTCCCGGACGGCCACCGGCTGGCGAAGGCGGGCACCGCACGCTTCGCCGACCTGGCCGACGAGGCCTGGATCGCGGGCTGCCCCCGCTGCCGCAGGCATCTGGTGGAGGTTTGTGAGAGCGCGGGCTTCACCCCGCGTATCGACTTCGCGACGGACGACTATCCGGCGGTGATCGGCCTGGTCGGCGCGGGCCTGGGGGTCGCCGCGCTGCCGGAGCTCACCCTGGAGTCGGTACGCCCCAAGGGGGCCACGGCGATACGGATGGAGCCCGCCGTGCACCGCGAGATCGTCGCGCTCACGCTGCCGGATCTGGCGCAGGTCCCGGCCGTGGAAGCGACGCTCGACCGGCTGGCGGATGCCGCGGGGCGCTGAGGGGAACAGCTCGCGCCCGGCCGTAGCCGCCGGCCGCCGCTTCCGTCGGAAATTTCTGGCTCTACCGGCCCGTCAGGCCCGTCCGAGGGGCCCGGCCACACCGGCCCCACACCGCTCACGGGTGCACACACCCCCCACAACCCTGCGGCATGCACCCGTGCAGCCATGCAGGAACGTTTCTTCAGGGGCGATGCGCTCCTGAAGGTCAGGCGCCGGAGATGCCTGCGGGACCGGTCATGGAGGACGCGGGGACCAGACGGTGGCGGGCCCGGCCCATGAGTTCCTCGCGTTCGTCCTCCGTCAGGCCGCCCCACACCCCGTAGGGCTCACGGACGGCCAGCGCATGCGCCGCGCACTCGGCCCGTACCGGGCAGCGCATGCACACCTCCTTCGCCGATGTCTCACGCGCGCTGCGGGCCGCTCCGCGCTCACCCTCGGGATGGAAGAAGAGCGAGCTGTCCACACCGCGGCAGGCGGCGAGCAGCTGCCAGTCCCAGAGGTCTGCGTTCGGGCCCGGGAGGCGGGAGAAATCTGCCATTGCTTGTCCCCTCGAAGCGGTGCTGATTCGGGCTCGGTGCTCACGACGGTACATCTACTGTCGAAGTAGATGTAAATATGACTCATTGCGAATCTAGTCATAGTCACCATGAAAATGGAAGAAAGAGAGCCAAATAGGGCATAGGGTGCACGCGCGAATGCCGGTCGCCCGATGAGTCGTCTGCGTATCCGGCTCCTCACGGAGCGTGCTGAACTCGGTCGCCGAAGCCGTAACTCTTTCGAGTGACCGTCGTTGAGAGTGCGGAGGCGATTGGCAGAGGTAGCCGTCGGGCAGATGTCCGAGGCCGCCAATCGCACAGGTGACGATACGTACCAGCCTGGAGGCTCAAGGTGACGCGCATCAGCTGCGGAGGGCGGTCATGACATCCGTCCTCGTCTGCGACGACTCCCCGCTTGCCCGAGAGGCGCTCCGTCGGGCGGTTGCGACCGTGCCCGGCGTCGAGCGTGTGACGACCGCGGCCAACGGCGAGGAAGTCCTCCGCCGCTGGGGTGCCGATCGCTCGGATTTGATTTTGATGGACGTACGGATGCCCGGTCTCGGCGGTGTCGAGACCGTGCGCCGGCTGCTGTCCGCCGATCCCGGCGCCCGGATCATCATGCTCACGGTGGCCGAGGATCTGGACGGTGTCGCGCTCGCGGTCGCCGCCGGTGCCCGCGGCTATCTGCACAAGGACGCCTCGCGCGCCGAGCTGCGGGCGACGGTGACCCAGGCGCTGGCCGACCCGACGTGGCGGCTCGCCCCGCGCCGGCTGCGGTCCGCCGAAATGGGTGCCGCGCCGACGCTGACCGCGCGCGAGATCCAAGTGCTGGAGGGCATG
Organism: Streptomyces sp. NPDC054786; assembly: GCF_053611685.1. NCBI lineage: Bacteria > Bacillati > Actinomycetota > Actinomycetes > Kitasatosporales > Streptomycetaceae > Streptomyces > Streptomyces sp. NPDC054786. The sequence goes on from NZ_JBSHAW010000002.1 coordinate 225,580, forward strand.
AGCCACGGCCGTTCGAACGCCGAGATCGGCCGTGAGCTCTTCCTGTCGGAGGACACGGTCAAGACCCACGCGCGGCGCCTTTTCAAGAAACTCGGCGCCTCCGACCGGGCGCATGCGGTGGCGCTCGGCTTCCGCTGGGGACTGGTCCGCTAAGGCGTTGTGACGTGCAGCGATGCGGGGAGGTGAAGATCCCCGCCCGCCCTGCGGCGGGCGGGGCGGTCGGGTGCCCCGCCAGCCGCCGCGTTCGCCGGCGGTCCGATTCGCCGCGCGGTGACGCATCCTTGAGGCATGGAGTTCCTCGGGGACGGGTCGGTCGGGCACGAGGGGAGGGCGCAGGACATGACAGCCGGCGCACCTGCCGCGCATAACGCTTCAGTGCACAAGTACGGACCTGATGCCGCGGATCGTGGGGCACCAAGGCACCATGGTCCGATGCGTGATGACGGGAAGCAGGAAATCGGCGCTCTCGTCGCACGTGCCGTCGAGGGTGACCAGCGGGCCACCCACGATCTTCTGGCCCATGTGCATCCCCTCGCCCTGCGCTACTGCCGCACCCGGCTGTCGAGGCTGCCGGGTGACGCCCGGCACTTCGTCGAGGACCTGGCGCAGGAAGTGTGTGTCGCGGTGCTCTGTGCGCTGCCGCGCTACCGCGATACCGGCAAGCCCTTCGAGGCGTTCGTCTTCGCCATCGCCGGCCACAAGGTCGCCGATCTGCAGCGGGCCGCGATGCGGCATCCGGGCAGCACGGCCGTGCCGTCCGACGAGATGCCCGAGCAGCCGGACAACTCCCTCGGCCCCGAGGAGCGGGCGCTGCTGAGCAGCGACGCCGAATGGGCCAAGAAGCTGCTGGCGAATCTTCCGGAGAATCAGCGTGAGCTGGTCCTGCTGCGGGTCGCCGTCGGGCTGACGGCCGAGGAGACCGGGCAGATGCTGGGGATGTCGCCCGGGGCGGTACGGGTCGCCCAGCATCGTGCGCTGAGCAGGCTGCGGGCGCTCGCCGAGCAGTAGCAGATCCTCGCGCGGGCGGCGGTATATCGCCGTAGAAAGCCACAAGTGACAAGGCCCTCATCGCTCGTGGAATGGGACACTTCATTAGGCCGTTAGCATGGGAGTCCGCGCTGAGGCAAGAGCATTGGGGAAGGTGTCATGAGTGACAACGTCGACGGTATGCCCGCCAAATTCGCCATGCTCGGGCTGACATACGACGACGTGCTGCTGCTGCCCGGTGCGTCGGAGGTGCTGCCGAACGCGGTGAGCACCGCTTCCCGGGTCTCGCGCAACGTCGCGGTGAACATCCCGCTGCTGTCCGCGGCGATGGACAAGGTCACCGAGGCACGGATGGCCATCGCCATGGCGCGGCAGGGTGGCGCGGGCGTACTGCACCGCAACCTGTCCATCGAGGACCAGGCCAACCAGGTCGATCTGGTCAAGCGCTCCGAGTCCGGCATGGTCACCGACCCGATCACGGTCCGCCCGGATGCCTCGCTCGCCGATGCCGATGCGCTGTGTGCCAAGTTCCGCATCAGCGGGGTGCCGGTCACCGACGCCGCGGGCAAGCTGCTGGGCATCGTGACCAACCGCGACATGGCCTTCGAGATGGACCGCAGCCGGCAGGTCCGCGAGGTCATGACGCCGATGCCGCTGGTCACCGGCAAGGTCGGCATCTCCGGCGAGGACGCCATCGAGCTGCTGCGCCGCCACAAGATCGAGAAGCTGCCGCTGGTCGACGACGCGGGCGTGCTCAAGGGCCTGATCACGGTCAAGGACTTCGTCAAGGCGGAGAAGTACCCGAACGCCGCCAAGGACGCCGAGGGCCGGCTGGTCGTCGGTGCGGCGGTGGGCGTCGGCGACGCCTCGTACGACCGGGCGCAGGCGCTGGTCGAGGCCGGTGCCGACTTCCTCGTCATCGACAGTGCGCACGGCCACAGCCGCGGCATCCTCGACATGATCGCCAAGGTCAAGTCCAACATCAGCGTCGATGTCGTCGGCGGCAATGTCGCCACCCGTGACGGCGCCCAGGCGCTGATCGACGCCGGTGCCGACGGCATCAAGGTCGGCGTCGGCCCCGGCTCCATCTGCACCACCCGCGTCGTCGCCGGCGTCGGGGTGCCGCAGGTCACCGCGATCTACGAGGCGGCGAAGGCCGCGAACGCCGCGGGCGTGCCGCTGATCGGTGACGGCGGTCTGCAGTTCTCCGGCGACATCGCCAAGGCCATCGCGGCCGGCGCGGACACGGTCATGCTGGGTTCGCTGCTGGCCGGCTGCGAGGAGTCGCCCGGCGAGATGGTCTTCATCAACGGCAAGCAGTTCAAGTCGTACCGCGGCATGGGCTCGCTGGGCGCGATGCAGTCCCGCGGCCAGGGGCGGTCCTTCTCCAAGGACCGCTACTTCCAGGACAACGTCCTCTCCGAGGACAAGCTGGTCCCCGAGGGCATCGAGGGCCAGGTGCCCTACCGCGGCCCGCTCTCCTCGGTCGCCCACCAGCTCGTCGGCGGCCTGCGTGCCTCCATGGGTTACGTCGGCTCCGCCGACATCCCCGAGCTCAAGGAGAAGGGCCACTTCGTCCGCATCACCTCCGCGGGCCTCAAGGAGAGCCACCCGCACGACATCCAGATGACGACCGAGGCGCCCAACTACTCGCGTCGCTGAGATCCCTCGGATCGGGGGGTCGGATGACCACTGAGGCGCGTCACTACACACGTCGCTAGCACGGCCCTACCGTGAAGCCCGCGGCCGCTCCCCGGCCGCGGGCTTCGGTGTGTCGGGGATACTGGAATCGCAGACGTAGAGGGAAAGGCCACACACGTGACTGAGATCGAGATCGGGCGCGGCAAGCGCGGCCGCCGGGCATACGCATTCGACGACATCGCCGTCGTACCCAGTCGCCGCACCCGCGACCCGAAGGAGGTCTCGATCGCCTGGCAGATCGACGCCTACCGTTTTGAGCTGCCGTTCCTGGCCGCTCCCATGGACTCGGTGGTCTCCCCGCAGACCGCGATCCGTATCGGTGAGCTGGGCGGCCTGGGCGTCCTCAACCTGGAGGGCCTCTGGACCCGGTACGAGGACCCGGAGCCGCTGCTCGCCGAGATCGCGGAGCTGGACGGCGCCACCGCCACCAAGCGGCTCCAGGAGATCTACGCCGCGCCGATCAGGGAAGAGCTGATCGGGCAGCGGATCAAGGAGGTGCGGGACGCGGGCGTGGTGACCGCCGCCGCGCTGTCGCCGCAGCGTACGGCGCAGTTCTCCAAGGCTGTCGTCGACGCGGGCGTGGACATCTTCGTGATCCGCGGGACCACGGTCTCCGCCGAGCACGTCTCCTCCGCGGCCGAGCCGCTGAACCTCAAGCAGTTCATCTACGAGCTGGACGTCCCGGTCATCGTCGGCGGCTGTGCCACGTACACCGCCGCGCTGCACCTGATGCGTACGGGCGCGGCCGGTGTGCTGGTCGGCTTCGGCGGCGGCGCCGCGCACACCACGCGGAACGTCCTCGGCATCCAGGTCCCGATGGCGACCGCGGTCGCCGATGTCTCGGCCGCGCGCCGCGACTACATGGACGAGTCCGGCGGCCGCTACGTCCACGTCATCGCCGACGGCGGGGTGGGCTGGTCCGGCGACCTCCCGAAGGCGATCGCCTGCGGCGCCGACGCCGTGATGATGGGCTCCCCGCTGGCCCGTGCCACGGACGCGCCCGGCCGCGGCCACCACTGGGGCATGGAGGCCGTGCACGAGGATGTGCCGCGCGGCAAGCGGATGGACCTCGGTGCGGTCGGCACCACGGAGGAGGTGCTGCTGGGGCCGTCCACGGTCCCCGACGGTTCCATGAACTTCTTCGGTGCGCTGCGCAGGGCGATGGCGACGACGGGGTACTCGGAACTGAAGGAATTCCAGCGGGTCGAGGTGACCGTCGCGCCACGGCGCTGAGGGTTCCCACGTTGCCGGGTGACCCGCCGTTTTTGTTTCTGTTGTTCTTTTCCCGCCTTTGGCGGGGGCGGGTGGGGTTGTGGGGTGGGGCCCGGTCTGGGTGGTGGGTGCCGGTGGCGGAGCCTCCGGGGTGGGTGTGCGGACTGCTGCGCTTTACGTCCGCACACCACCCCTGCGGCCCCGCCCCCTCTGTCCGTTGTGGGCCTCACCCCGGTGGGGAGCAGGAGAAAACCAAAAACCAGAAGCTCGGCCGCACCACGACGCGGCCGAGCTTCTGCGCGGGCCGCTGCCGGTGGACGGCGGGCTGCTGGTCACCAACGGGGAGTTGCTCAGGGCGTTGCGGGAGGAGTGAGCGGACGCCGCGGGGGGCTCAGCCGGTGTGGAGCATCAGGCCGATGCCTATGACCATCAAGCCTGCCGCGGCGATGCGGGGGGCGCCGAAGCGTTCCTTGAAGAAGAGGGCGCCGATGGCGGCGCCGACGATGATGGACGACTCGCGCAGGGCGGCGATGGGGGCGAGCGGGGCGCGGGTCTGGGCCCACAGGACCAGGCCGTAGGCGAAGACGGAGAGCACACCGCCGGCCAGGCCGCGCAGGGCGATGGGGCGCAGCTCGGTGAGGAGTTGGCGGCGGCGGGTGGCGAGCGCGTAGACGGGGATGACGATGCCTTCGAGGATCATCAGCCAGGCGATATAGCCGAGCGGGGTGCCGGAGGCGCGTACGCCCAGGCCGTCGACGGTGGTGTACGAGGCGATGGACAGGCCGGTGGCGAGGGCGGCGACGAGGGCCGGCCAGTGCGGCTTGGTGCCGGAACCCCGGATGCCCCAGAGGGCGACGCCCACCAGCCCGGCGGAGGCCAGGGCGACACCGGCCAGTGCCCAGCCGTTGGGGACCTCGTGGACGAAGACGGCGGCCAGGACCGTGACGACCAGCGGCGCGGTGCCGCGGGCGATGGGGTACATCTGGCCGAATTCGCCCAGGCGGAACGACTGCATGAGCAGGGCCTGGTAGACGATGTGCAGCACCGCGGAGGCCGCGAGGAAGGGCCAGGCACCGGCGGCGGGCAGCGGGGTGACGGCGGCCATGGCGAGGCCGCAGAGCGCACCGCCGCCGCCGACCAGGGTGAAGGCCAGGAGCTGGTCGCGTATGCCGTGGGCGATGGCGTTCCAGCTGGCGTGGGTGATGGCGGCTATCAGGACGGCCGCGACGACGAGCGGGGTCACGCGGTGCGCTCGCGCACGTCCACGACCCGGCCCTGGGCGTACTCGATCAGGGCCGCGGGGTCGAGCGGGAAGACGGCGTGCGGGGTGCCGGCGGCGGCCCAGACCGTGTCGTGCGCGAGCAGTCCGCGGTCGGCCAGCACGCGGGTGCGGGTGCGGTGACCGAAGGGCGGTACGCCCCCGATGGCGTAGCCGGTGGTCTCGCGGACGAGACCGGCGTCGGCGCGGCCGACCTGTGCGGCCCCGAGTTCCGTGCGTACGCGCTCCACGTCGACGCGTGCGGCGCCGTCCACCAAGACCAGGACCGGCTCCCGGTCCGCCGTGAAGATCAGCGACTTGACGATCTGGGCGAGGTCGCAGCCGATGGCCGCGGCGGCCTCGGCGGCGGTGCGAGTGGCCTCGGGGAAGCCGCGGACGTCGACGGTCAGGCCCAGTTCGGCGAGCGCTTCGGCGAAGCGGGGGTGAGCCGTGGCGTGGGTGGTTTCCGGGGTGGTGCCGGACCGGGAATCGCTCATGGCCCGCACGCTAGCGAAAGCTGTACGGGCCATGCGAACGGAATCCGGTCGATGAGATGAGAGGTACCCCGACGGGTGCCCCGCCTCGTCAGCCGGCGGTGAGGATGGCGCGGACCACCGGGCCCGCGTTGGAGCCGCCGTGGCCGCTCGCCGGGACGACGGCCGCCGCGGCGAGGTCGTCGCGGTAGGCGGAGAACCAGGCGTTGGGCTTCTTCTGGTTGTCGACCTCGGCGGAGCCGGTCTTGGCGCCGACGTCACCGCCGACCCCGGCCATCGCCTCGGCGGCCGTACCAGAGGTCGCCGTCAGCTTCATCAGCGACTTCAGGCCGCTGAGGGTGGCCGGCTTCATCGTGCGGGCGGCCTTGGCGAGCGTCCGGTGGTCCAGCGACGGCGAGACGATGTACGGCTGGTGGAAGGAGCCGGCCCGCACCGTCGCGGAGAGCGAGGCGACATTGAGCGGGTTCATCCGCACCCCGCCCTGGCCGATCAGCGAGGCCGCCATCTGGGCGTCGTGCTGCACGGGCACCGCGCCGTCGAAGGTGGGGATGCCGGTCTGCCAGTTCAGGCCGATGCCGAAGGCGTCCCGGGCCTCGTTCGTCAGATCGTCGTCGTTGAGGTCCTTGGCCTGCGAGATGAAGGCGTTGTTGCAGGACGCCGCGAAGCTCTGCGCGAAGGTGCCGTGCTTGATCTCGGACTTGTCGAGGTTTTGGAACTTCCAGCCGCCGACCGTCACGTACTTGGGGCACGGGTGCGGCTTGTTCGGCGAGGTCAGGCCCTTGTCCATGAGCATCGCCGAGGTCACGATCTTCATCGTCGAGCCGGGGGCCAGCGACCCCTGGGTCGCCATGTTGAAGCCCTTCTCCGGGGAGTTGGCCAGCGCCAGGATCTCGCCGGTGCTGGGCTTGACCGCGGCCGCGGAGGCGGACTTCTTGCCCTTGACCGCCTGCTCGGCCGCCGCCTGCAGCTTGGCGTCCAGGGTGGTCTTGAGCGTGCCCGGCGTGCCCTTGGAGAGCACCTTCAGCGTCTTGTCGGGCAACTGGTCGGCCGGCTTGGCGCTCTTGGCGCGGTGGATGAACAGCTCCACACCGGGCTTGCCGTCGGTCTTGTCGCCGTACTTGTCCCGCAGGCTGTCCAGCACCCCGGCCAGCGCCGGATGCGCCTCGGGGGTCAGCGCGGCGCCGTTGCGGTCCACGGCCTTGATCGGCGGCGCCTCGGCCTCGCCCGTACGCAGCTCGTCGCCCTTGGCGAGGCCCGGGTGCAGCATCGTCGGCTGCCAGGCGATCTGCGGCTTCCCGGTGGTCTTGTCGCGCTGCACGGTCGTCGAGGTGCGGTACGAGTAGGCCGCCTTGGTGCCCTTGAAGTCGATCTGCGCGGCGACGGTGTACGGCACCTTGCCGCCCGTCGGCGTGCCCGGCGTCAGGGTCGTCTTCGAGAACCGCGCCTGCTTGCCGAGGGACTCCAGCGCGCTCTTGCACTTCTCCGGGTTGTCCGTCAGCCCGGCCGCCTTGGCCGCGTCGCCGGACTGCCAGGCGGTCAGGAACTCCTGTGACGTCGTCCGGACTTCCTTGGCCGACACCGGGCCGGTCGGCACCTTGGTCCCCTTGTCGCCCGACTTGCCGTCCGCCGACCTGACCGCCTGCGGCGACTCGTCCGAGCCGCCGAACAGCGTGAAGCCGCCCACGACTCCCGCGACCAGGGCCACCGATCCGCCGATCAGCCCGTACTTCACCTCACGGCGCATGCCACCGATTCCCTCCCAGAGCCTCGTCCTTGGATACGCACACAAGAACGTGCCTCGCACTCTAAGGGACACGGGGAGGTCGCGAGTCTCGATCAGGGCACGGTCCGGTGACGCGCTGTTGTACAGCTGTTACAGAGTTGTCGAACTGGCGCCGGACCGCCCCTGATCGCCGGACCGGCGCCGGCGGCTCACACCCAGGTGTCGAACCACATCCGGTTGTGCCAGGCCGACTTCGGGATCGGCATACCCGTATAGACCGGATAGAAGTAGATGAAATTCCACACAATCAGGAGCACCAGGACGCCGGCGCCGACCGCACCGATCGTGCGGCGGCGCTCGGTCGAGCCCGGCGGACCGATGAGCGCGCCGATCATCATCGCCAGCGCCAGACACAGGAACGGGACGAACACCACCGCGTAGAAGAGGAAGATGGTCCGCTCCTGGTAGAGGAACCACGGCAGATAGCCGGCCGCGACCCCGCAGACGATCGCCCCGGCCCGCCAGTCGCGCTTGAACAGCCAGCGGTAGAGGACATAGAGGAGCGCGAAGCAGGCCGCCCACCACAACAGCGGGGTGCCCAGCGCCAGCACCTCGCGGGCGCAGCCCTCGGCCGCCGTGCAGCCGTCCTGGCCGGCCTTGGGGTCCTCGTAGAAGTACGAGACCGGGCGGCCCAGGACCAGCCAGCTCCACGGATTGGACTGATAGGTGTGCGGTGTGGTCAGTCCGGTGTGGAAGGAGTAGACCTCGGTCTGGTAGTGCCACAGGCTGCGCAGCCAGTCCGGCAGCCAGGTCCAGCCGCCCGTCCGGCCGTCCGGTGTGGTCGCCCAGTCGCGGTAGTAGCCGCCCTTGGTGGCGAGCCAGCCCGACCACGACGCGAGATATGTGGCGACGGCGACGACGACGGTGGCGCCGAAAGCGGGCAGGGCATCGCGGCGGACGACCGAGCGGAACGGGTGCCGGGCGCCTGCCGTACGGCGGGCCGCGACGTCCCACAGCACCGACATCAGGGCGAACGCCGCGAGGTAGTAAAGGCCGTTCCACTTCGTCGCGGCGGACAGGCCCAGGCACAGCCCGGCCGCGAGCCGCCACGGGCGCAGGCCCAGCCGCAGCCGGTCGCCGACCGCGGCGTCCGGGCGGGCCAGGGAGTCCGGGCCGAGCGGCAGCGCCGCCGCCAGCCGGGCCCGGGTACGGTCCCGGTCCACCAACAGGCAGCCGAACGCCGCCACCACCCAGAACATCACGATCAGATCGAGCAGCGCGGTCCGGCTCATCACGAAGTGCAGACCGTCCACCGCCAGCAGGGCGCCCGCCAGACAGCCCAGCGCCGTCGACCGCATCAGCCGGCGGCCGATCCGGCAGATCAGCAGCACCGAGAGGGTGCCGAGCAGCGCCACCATGAACCGCCAGCCGAAGGGGTTCATCCCGAACGCCCACTCGCCGAGCGCGATCAGCCACTTGCCCATCGGCGGATGGACGACATACGAGTGCTCGGGCGAGAGCAGGAGCTGCGGCGGATGCCCGACCAGCGCGTCATTGGCGTTCTTGGCCCAGGTGCCCTCGTAGCCGTACTGCAGCAGCGACCAGGCGTCCTTCGGGTAGTACGTCTCGTCGAATATCACCTTCCGCGGGCTGCCGAGGTTCCAGAACCGCAGCACCCCGGCGAACAGCGTCACCAGCAGGGGACCTGCCCAGCCCGACCAGCGTGCCAGCCGGGCCGCGGCGTCCGGGCCCGCGCCGAACACCGCCCACAGGCGACCGCTCGGCTCGGGGAAGGCGGGGACCAGCCGCGCGCTGACATCGGCCCGCGAGCGGACGGGATACCCGAAGCGGCGCAGTCGCCGCTGCCACACGGGGGGCTGCCCGGCCGGCTCCGGGGCGTGCTGCGCGGCGGCGTCCGTCGCGGTGGTGTCACTCGTCACCCGGCCCATCGTAGGGAAGCCGCCTGTGGACCGGTGGGGAGCGCCACCGCGGGAGACCGACGGATCGGGGCGCGGCGGCGTCCTGGGAGGATGGGCAGGTGACTGGAACGCTGGTACTTGCAGGGACGCCCATCGGGGAGATCGCGGACGCGCCGCCGCGGCTCGCCACCGAGCTGGCCGCCGCCGACGTGATCGCCGCCGAGGACACCCGGCGGCTGCGCCGGCTGACCCAGGCGCTGGACGTCCAGCCCTCCGGGCGGGTCGTGTCGTACTTCGAGGGCAACGAGGCGGCGCGGACACCCGAGCTGGCCGACGCGCTGGCCGGCGGGGCACGGGTGCTGCTGGTCACCGACGCGGGCATGCCCTCCGTCTCCGACCCCGGCTACCGGCTGGTCGCCGCGGCGGTCGAGCGCGGCATCAAGGTCACCGCCGTACCGGGCCCCAGCGCGGTGCTCACCGCGCTGGCCGTCTCCGGTCTGCCGGTGGACCGCTTCTGCTTCGAGGGGTTCCCGCCGCGCAAGGCCGGCGAGCGGCGCTCCCGGCTGCGCGAGGTCGCCGACGAGCGGCGCACCCTCGTCTACTTCGAGGCCCCGCACCGTCTGGACGACACCCTCGCCGCGATGGCCGAGATCTTCGGTGCCGACCGGCGCGCCGCGGTGTGCCGTGAGCTGACCAAGACGTACGAGGAGGTCAAGCGCGGGCCGCTGGGCGAGCTCGTGCCCTGGGCGGCCGAGGGGGTACGCGGCGAGATCACCATCGTCGTCGAGGGCGCCCCGGAGAGCGGGCCGCAGGATCTGGACGCCGACGAGCTGGTGCGCCGGGTGCGGGTCCGTGAGGAGGCCGGGGAGCGCCGCAAGGAGGCCATCGCCGCGGTCGCCGCGGACGCCGGGCTGCCCAAGCGGGAGGTCTTCGACGCGGTGGTCGCGGCGAAGAACGCCGAGAAGGCCCCGGCGAAGAACGCCGCGAAAGACCCCGCGAAGAATTGATGCGCGGCGCCGGGCGAAAAGCGACTCATCAGAAGGTAAACGGCTGACCGGAAAGGTAAAGCGCAGGTCGGCGCGTTGAGGTGATTTTCCTACCGTCGGCCAAATCTGGGCCAATAGCGTCGGTGAAGGGCTGCGCTGTGCGCGCCGAAGGCGTCCACTGGACGAGGGACGAACGGTTCCCGAAGACCTTGTCCAGCGGACAAGAGGAGCGCACATGAGCGAGTTCGCCAAGACCACCGGCATTTCCACCACCGGCGCAGAGCACCCCCTTCCCCGGCCCGACGCCGCCGCGCACGAGGCGTATGCCTTCGCCTGCATGCGGTGCGGCCACGGCTGGGAGCAGGCGTACGAGATAGTCCACCAGGTCGACGGCAAGGGTGCGACCCATGTCGTCTACTACGCGGACGGCGAGCGGGTCCCGTCCCCGCTGACCTGCCCCACCTGCCGGAACTGCGGCAGCAACGTCGTACGCATCATGCGCTCCGGCCAGGTCTCGATGGTCTCCGACGCGATCGCGAGCATGCATCAGCGCCAGCACGGCAGCGAGAAGAGGAAGGAACCGGCCCCCGGGGCGGACCCGGACCGCGCCGGCGGCACCGCCGAGGACCCCGGACGCCACCACTGGCACCTCTCCGACCTGCTGCACCCCTTCCAGCACCACCGCAAGTGAGGTCCGCGCCACGGCCCTCGTAGGATCGCGGCCATGGCACCGCAGGACAAGAACACCCCGCCGCCGCTGCCCGAACCGCTTCGGGTGGCGGTCGCGGATTCGCACACCCACCTCGACATGCAGGAGAGCACCGTCGAGGAGGCGCTCGCCAAGGCCGCCTCCGTCGGAGTGACCACCGTCGTGCAGGTGGGCTGCGACCTGGCCGGTTCGCGCTGGGCCGCCGATACCGCGGCCGCGCACGAGAGCGTGCACGCCACCGTCGCGCTGCACCCCAATGAAGCCCCACGGATCGTGCTGGGCGACCCCGATGGCTGGTCGCGGCAGGGTGCCCGCCAGGCGGGCGGCGACGCCGCGCTCGATGCCGCGCTCGCCGGGATCGACGAGCTGGCCGCGCTGCCGCAGGTCCGCGGCGTCGGCGAGACCGGTCTCGACCACTTCCGTACGGGGCCCGAGGGCATGGCCGCCCAGGAGCGGTCCTTCCGCGCGCACATCGAGATCGCCAAGCGGCACGGCAAGGCCCTGGTCATCCACGACCGCGAGGCGCACGACGATGTGCTGCGGATCCTGCGTGAGGAGGGCGCCCCCGAACGGGTCGTCTTCCACTGCTACTCCGGCGACGCCGAGATGGCCAAGGTCTGCGCCGCGGCCGGCTACTTCATGTCCTTCGCCGGCAACGTCACCTTCAAGAACGCCCAGCCGCTGCGCGACGCCCTCGCCGTCGCCCCGCCCGAGCTGGTCCTGGTCGAGACCGACGCCCCCTTCCTGACTCCCGCCCCGTACCGCGGACGGGCCAACGCCCCGTACCTCGTTCCGGTCACGCTGCGGGCGATGGCCGACGTCAAGGCCATGACCGAAGACGCACTGGCCACCGCCATCGCGGCGAACACGGCGCGTGCCTTCGGCTACTGAAAGGGCCGCCACCGTTGCCCGGACCGGCCGCTGACGGCCTCGCGGCCCTGCCGCGGGACCCCCGGCGTCCCCCGATGTGGCCACTTTCCGTATCGGACCGACTTTGGAGAGTCACCGACACTCCGCTACATTCCGGCCGTCAACCGCATCCCGTGGCATGTGGAGCGCGCCGTGAGTCATTCGCAGAGCAGCCACCGCGCCGCGCGCGGCCGTCGTAGACGCCGCGCCGAACGCCCCGAAGCGCTGCGCCGGCTGCTGCCCCGGGCCCTGGTCGTCGCCTTCCTCGCCGGCGGCACCACCGCCTTCATCGCGCACGACAAGGCGGTCCGGCTCACCGTCGACGGCACCCCGCGCACCCTGCACACCTTCGCCGACGACGTCGACGATCTGCTGGCCGACGAGCACCTCGGCATCGGTGCCCACGACCTCGTCGCGCCCGCCCCCGGCACCGGACTCAGCAGCGGTGACGAGATCGTCGTCCGGCACGGCCGCCCGGTCGTGCTGACCATCGACGGACAGCGCCGCCAGGTGTGGACCACCGCGGACACCGTCGCCGGCGCGCTCCACCAGCTCGGCGTACGGGCCGAGGGCGCCTATCTGTCGGCCTCCCGCTCCCGGCGGATCGAGCAGCACGGCATGGAGCTGGCGGTACGCACCGAACGCTCGGTGGTCATCGTCGCCGACGGCCGCGAACACCGGGTACGCACCAATGCCGCCACCGTCCGCGAGGCGCTGGCCGAGGCCGGCCTCGCGCTGCGCGACCAGGACACCACCTCGGTGCCGCCGGACAGCTTCCCGCGCGAGGGCCAGACCGTCTCCGTGCTGCGGATCACCGGCTCCAAGAAGGTCCGCGAGGAGCCGATCCCCTTCCGTACGGTCCGGCGGACCGACCCCGGGCTGGCCCGCGGCACCGTGGCGGTCGTCCAGCAGGGCCGGGCCGGCGTGCGGCGGGTCACCTACCGGGTCCGCACCGTCAACGGCGTCAAACAGAAACCGAAGCGGCTGCACACCGAGGTCGTGCACGCCCCGCGCCCGCAGATCGTGCACCTCGGTACCAAGGAGCTGCCGCTCTCCGTGCGCGGCGCCGACCACCTCGCCTGGCATGCGCTGGCGCAGTGCGAGGCGCGCGGCCGGCCGGGCGCCGTCGATGCCTCGGGCACCTACGGCGGGCTCTACCAGTTCGACGTCGCCACCTGGCGGGCCCTCGGCGGCCGCGGCCGGCCGCAGGACGCACCCTCCCGGGAGCAGACCTACCGGGCCAAGAAGCTCTACATCACCCGGGGGGCGAGCCCGTGGCCGGTCTGCGGCCGTAAGCTTCACGGGTGAACGAGCGCAGCGAGGGTTTGGCATGAGCAAGAGCACCACCGACGATTCCGGTCCCCTGCTGGGCGCCGCCGAGATCCGCGAGCTGGCCGCCGCGCTGGGTGTCCGTCCCACCAAGCAGCGCGGCCAGAACTTCGTCATCGACGCCAACACCGTCCGCCGGATCGTGCGGACCGCCGAGGTCCGGCCCGAGGATGTCGTGGTCGAGATCGGCCCCGGCCTGGGCTCACTGACCCTGGGGCTGCTGGAGGCCGCCGACCGGGTCATCGCCGTCGAGATCGACGAGGTGCTGGCGGCCGCGCTGCCGTCCACCGTCGCGGCCCGGATGCCCGAGCGCGCCGACCGCTTCGCGCTGGTGCACAGCGATGCCATGCACGTCACCGAGCTGCCCGGCCCCGCGCCGACCGCGCTGGTCGCCAACCTTCCCTACAACGTCGCCGTGCCGGTGCTGCTGCACATGCTCGCGACCTTCCCCACCATCGACCGCACCCTGGTCATGGTGCAGTCCGAGGTCGCCGACCGGCTGGCCGCCCGCCCCGGCAACAAGGTCTACGGCGTGCCGTCGGTGAAGGCCAACTGGTACGCCGAGGTCAAGCGGGCCGGCGCCATCGGCCGCAACGTCTTCTGGCCCGCGCCCAACGTCGACTCCGGTCTGGTCTCCCTCGTCCGGCGCGACAAGCCGGTGGAGACCTCGGCGAGCCGTGACGAGGTCTTCGCCGTCGTCGACGCGGCCTTCGCACAGCGCCGTAAGACACTGCGGGCCGCGCTGTCGGGCTGGGCCGGCTCGGCCGCCGCGGCCGAGGCCGCGCTGGTCGCCGCGGGCGTCTCGCCGCAGGCCCGCGGTGAGGCGCTGACCGTCGAGGAGTTCGCGCGGATCGCCGAGCACAAGGGACCGGGCGGGGCGCCCGGCATCCGGCAGGCAGGGGGAGCCACCGCATGACCGAGACGACCGCCACCTCGATCACCGTCCGGGTACCGGCCAAGGTCAACGTCCAGCTGGCCGTCGGCGCCGCCCGCGCGGACGGCTTCCACGACCTGGCGAACGTCTTCCTCGCCGTCGGCCTCTACGACGAGGTCACCGCCACCCCCGCGGACACCCTGCGGATCACCGCCGAGGGCCATGACGTCGACCAGATCCCGCTGGACCGGACGAACCTGGCGGCCCGCGCCGCCGAACTGCTCGCCGCCCGCCACGGCATCGAGCCGCACGTCCACCTCCACATCACCAAGGACATCCCCGTCGCCGGCGGCATGGCGGGCGGCAGCGCGGACGCCGCCGGCGCCCTGCTGGCCTGCGACGCCCTCTGGTCCACCGGCGCCACCCGAACCGAACTCCTCGACATCTGCGCCGAGTTGGGCAGCGATGTGCCGTTCAGCCTGGTGGGCGGCGCGGCCCTGGGCCGCGGCCGCGGCGAGCTGCTGACCCCGCTCCCCGTCGGGGGCGCCTTCCACTGGGTCTTCGCGGTCGCCGACGGCGGGCTGTCCACCCCGGCCGTCTACGGCGAGTTCGACCGGCTGACGGCCGGGACCGAGGTCCCGGAACCCGAGGCCGCCCCCGAGCTGCTGGCCGCCCTGGAGTCCGGCGACGCCACCGCGCTGGCCGCGGCCCTCACCAACGACCTGCAGTCCGCTGCGCTCTCGTTGCGTCCGTCCCTGACCGCGACCCTGGAAGCCGGCACCGCCGCCGGCGCGCTGGCCGCGCTGGTCTCCGGCTCCGGGCCGACGACCGCCTTCCTGGTCAAGGACGCCGAGTCGGCACCGCAGGTGGCGCAGGCGCTGCTGGCGTCCGGGACCTGCCGCGCGGTGCGGGTGGCGGACTCACCGGCGCCGGGCGCGACGCCGGTGTAGCCGGCGTCTCAGACGGCGGACGCCAGCACTCCGGCCACCAACTGCCCGGCCCGCAGGGCGTGTTCCGCCGCCGTCGGGCGGCAGCGGTTCAGCGCGGGGTCGTACTCGGTCATGATCACGCCGGCATGGTCGGTCTCCGGTTCCTGGCAGGTCACCGGCAGGCCCGCGGTGCGCAGCGCACCGGCGAGGTCGCGCGAGAGGCCTGGGTCCACGACGGAGTCATGGGCCCCGTGGACGAGATGGACCGGTACGCCCGGGGCCAGACCCGCGGCGAGGTCGTCGAGCGGAACGCTCCCGGTGGTGCGGGCCGCGAGGTCATAGCGCCCCGCCAGGCCCACCACCGCCGCCGGCCGCCGGCCGTCCGCCACCTCGGGCCGCAGTGCGACGCCCAGCGCGGCCGGCGCACCGGCCGACCAGCCGGCGAGCACGAACGACTCCCCGTCGCCGCCCAGCCCGCCCGCTTCCTTGCGGGCGAACGCCAGCGACTCCAGCAGCTGGGCCCGGCCGCCGTCCGCGGCGTCCGAGCGCCAGTCCGGTACGAGGACCAGCAGCCCCTGCGCCGCCGCCGTCCGCGCCAGCGGTTCGAGAACGTCGCGCTCGTCGGGCCCGATGCCGTGCCACAGCAGCACGGTCGGCGCCGGCCGGGATGCCTCCGCCGGACGGTGGGCGTCCAGCTGTTTGCCGCTCGGGCCGTACACCAGCCCGCGTTCCGTCACCGCTGCCATGTCCCTGTCGGATGCCATGGCGGGCACGGTATCCAACCCGGCCCGCGGCGCCTCAGCCGCCCATGAGGATCAGCGCGGCCAGCCAGCCGAGCACCAGCAGGCAGAGCGCGGCGAGCACCGTCGCCGGGCGCCGGAGGGCCAGGCCCCGAACCGTCAGCAGCACGGACGAAGCGGCGGCGAGTACCGGGATGTACACGACGGCCCGCTGGCCGCCGGCGGAACAGATGATGCGGGTGTCACCGACGAAGCAGCTGTCGCTCGCCATCACCAGCATCGGCGCGGTCAGCGCGGTGAGCCCGGCCAGCCCCACCAGGATCGTGCCGACCAGAAAGCGGAGCACGAAGGAGCCCACGTCGGACCGGGGCTCGTCGAGCGGCGGGAGAGCGGCCGGTGCTTGGTCATTGCCCATGTGGGGACGGTATGCCCACCGGGCGCCGCTGCCATCGGTAGACGTACTCACCCCGTACTCATGTGTCGCGTCTGCCCGGCCGCCGATGGGGGATCTCCGGCACCGGGCGGGGCCCTTCCCTGCGCCGACTAGGCTGGGAAGGTCGATCGATCTGAAGTGCAGGAGCGGAATGGCCACGAACCTCGTCAATCTGGAAGCCGTCGGCAAGGTGTACGGAACCCGTGCCCTGCTCGACGGTGTCTCGCTCGGCATCAACGAGGGGGACCGGATCGGCGTCGTCGGACGCAACGGGGACGGCAAGACCACCCTGATCCGGATCCTCGCCAAGCTGGAGGACCCGGACAACGGCCGGGTCACCCACAACGGCGGCCTGCGCCTCGGTGTCCTCACCCAGCACGACTCCCTCGACCCGGCCGCCACCATCCGGCACGAGGTCATCGGCGATCTCGCCGACCACGAGTGGGCCGGCAACGCCAAGATCCGCGACGTGCTGACCGGTCTCTTCGGCGATCTGCACCTGCCGGGCTTCACCCAGGGCCTGGACACCGTCATCGGTCCGCTGTCCGGCGGTGAGCGCCGCCGCATCGCGCTCGCCAAGCTGCTGATCGCCGAACAGGACCTGATCGTCCTCGACGAGCCCACCAACCACCTGGACGTCGAGGGCATCTCCTGGCTGGCCGGCCATCTGCGTGCCCGCCGCTCCGCCCTCGTGGTCGTCACCCACGACCGCTGGTTCCTCGACCAGGTCTGTACGCGGATGTGGGACGTCCAGCGCGGCGATGTCCACGAGTACGAGGGCGGCTACAGCGACTACGTCTTCGCACGGGCCGAGCGGGAGCGGATCGCCGCCACCGAAGAGGTCAAGCGGCAGAACCTGATGCGCAAGGAGCTGGCCTGGCTGCGGCGCGGCGCCCCCGCCCGCACCAGCAAGCCCCGCTTCCGCATCGAGGCCGCCAACGAACTGATCGCGGACGTCCCGCCGCCCCGCGACAACGCCGAACTGATGAAGTTCGCCAGCTCGCGACTGGGCAAGACGGTCTTCGAGCTGGAGGACGTCAGCATCCAGGCGGGCCCGAAGCTGCTGCTCAAGCATCTGACCTGGCAGCTGGGCCCCGGCGACCGGATCGGCCTGGTCGGCGTCAACGGCGCCGGCAAGACCTCGCTGCTGCGGGCGCTGGCCCAGGCGGCCTGGACGCAGGGCGAGACGCAGCCCGTCGCCGGCCGCGTCGTCGTCGGCAAGACCGTCAAGCTGGCCTACCTCTCCCAGGAGGTCGGCGAACTCCCCCCGACGCTGCGGGTGTTGGAGGCCGTCCAGCAGGTGCGCGAGCGGGTCGACCTGGGCAAGGGCCGGGAGATGACCGCCGGCCAGCTGTGCGAGAAGTTCGGCTTCACCAAGGAGAAGCAGTGGACCCCGGTCGGCGACCTCTCCGGCGGTGAGCGCCGCCGCCTGCAGATCCTCCGCCTCCTCATGGACGAGCCCAACGTCCTCTTCCTCGACGAGCCCACCAACGACCTCGACATCGAGACCCTGACCCAGCTGGAGGACGTGCTCGACAGCTGGCCCGGCTCGCTGATCGTCATCAGCCACGACCGCTACTTCATCGAGCGCACCACCGACCGCGTCCACGCCTTGCTCGGCGACGCCACCCTGCGGATGCTGCCGCGCGGCCTGGACGAGTACCTGGACCGCCGCCGTAAGGTCATCGAGGCCGCGACACCGGTGCCCGCCCAGCAGACCGCGGCCCCCAAGAAGGCCGCCGCCGTCAACCGCGCCGCCCAGAAGGAACTCCAGAAGATCGAGCGCCAGTTGGACAAGCTCGGCGACAAGGAGACCAAGCTCCACGCCCAGATCGCCGAAAACGCGACGGACTTCGAGAAGGTCGCCGGCCTCGACGCCCAGCTCCGCGAACTGAGCACGGAGAAGGACGAGCTGGAGATGCGGTGGCTGGAGTTGGCGGAGGAGGCGTAGCGGGACGGACGGGGCGGCGGCTCCTGAAGCGCCGCCGATCACCGTGTTGGTCACCGTGGGAAAGCGACGTGGTGACCACACGGTGATCGGTGGCACTTTCAGGGGAGGTGCTCTACGTGCGACGGCGAGGAGCTACCCCAGCGGTTTCCTGACCTCACTGCGAATCCTGGCCGCCTTGTCGGCGAATTCCTGAAGGTCGACGGACCGCGGATCCTTGGCCAGCTGCGCCGCGTCGGTTTCGGCGACATTCCCGCTCGTGCTGGAATCGGCCCAGACGCAGAACGGCAGGGTGACCTTCTGTCCCATCTCCGTCCGCACATCCACACCGCAGGAGAGCGCATCTCCGCCCCCGCTGGGTGTGAACTCCTTGTCCGCCACGGCCACTTCCGTCTTACCGTCGCTCGTCATGCCACGGATCGTGTGGTCGACGGTCGTCTCGGGATCGTCGATAGCGCCGTAGAGACCCAGCATCACCAGCGACTTGGTGCCGGACGAGTACTGCCCGCCCGCTGCCTTGATGCCGTGCTCATTGGCCCCGTCATGCGGCACCGCACTGCCGGCCTGCTGGGATATGTCCTTGGCGAGCTTGTACTCCCCGCTTGCCAGTGTTTGCGGCACCGTGATCCGGTACTTCGGCCCGGCGGACCCGCCCGAAGAACTCCCGCCGCCGCGGAACACCCCCGCTGACGCCAGCGTCCCGATCACCAGCACACCGGCAACGGCACCGATGATCCCCCACACCTTCCCGGCTTTCCGCCTGGGCGGTATGGGCGGCGGCATACCGGGCCCGCCGTACCCGAACGGGGGCGCCTGCTGCGGCATTCCGTAAGGCCCGGGCTGTTGTCCGTAGGGCGCCGGCTGCCCGTATGGGGCCGGACCGGCGGGGTGAGGCTGTTGCCCGTACGGGGCCGGACCGCCGGGGGCCGCCCCCATCGGATATCCGGCCGGCTGACCGGGTTGCGGCGGCATCCCTTGGGGCGCACCGTAACCCGGCGCCTGCCCAAGACCACTTGGTGGCTGCTGTGGTGTTGTCATCTACTTCTTCCTTTTCCGAGGCACGGCCGAACCTGAGAAGTACTTGTTGAACATGTCAGTTTCACCCCGAGGTCCCGCTCCTCCGGCAGTATTTTGATGACGTCCGAAGGCTGGCAGTCTTCCTGAGCCTCATGCTCGGCGTCACGGGCCAGCCCACTCGGCTCCCGAGTGCCGGGCAGTGCTTGGCGCCATTGGAACGCCTTCGTCATCAGCGCCGACGCCTACCTGGAGTCGATATCCGGCACCTCGTGGTCGTTCGAGAACGCGGCCCGCTCACCCCGTCCCGGGTTCGGGTAGTGCCAAGCTGAACGTAGGGGACGGATGGCCAAAGATGGGAACCAGCCTTCAGAATCCCGTTCCAGCGAGGAAAAATACGCTCAGATCGCTCGAGACTCTTCCGGAGCTACCCTAGATGCACAGCCCATACGTCGCCGTATCCAACGTAATCGTCACGTACCTCTTTCACGTTGTTCACGATTACGGAAACCTTTGTGCTGGACATCCGGTACTTAAGGAAGGTGTCCTGATCGCTGGCTTCCATGCCTTTCCCGCCGCGGCGGGAAATCCCTTGACTCAGCTCCTCCCAAGTGGTGTAAGGCTGGAAATCAATCCCCATATTTTCTCTCAATTCCTCCAGCAGGTCCGGGCTGTACGGGAGCCTGTGTAGTTGGATGCCGCACCCCTTCAATACCCACCCAAATTCCGAGTGAGAGTTGAAGCCAAACTCCATAAACCCGTAATCTCGACGCATCACTAGACCTCCGCCGTCTACTGCGTCGATGTAGTCACCCTGTATGGCTCGATCCACATCGCCCACCGGATCGTCAACTCTCAGCCCACACAGGCTTCCCGTCATCACGAATTCCGAAAGGAAATCAATTCCGTTCACTTCAGGCCTTCCAGGTAATCGATGATTGATTTCATTTCGTTGCCGCGGTTTTCTGCGAATCCCCAGTTGTGATCCAGCATGTGCTGCCGGGCTTCCGTGGCTTTCGAGATGAAGTCCGCGCGAAGCTTAGGGTCGTCGTGCAAGGCGTCGACAGCCCTCTCTACGCTCTTTTCTGAGGCCCAACCCGTCCTTGCCATGCGGATCGGGTGCCCGACAAGTTCCCCTTCGGGATTGATGGTGATTCGCACTTCATCTTCCCACACCTTCTTCCCCTTCCCTGCTGGCACATGGACGTGTGCACCCTTCGTTGCCCAGTCTTGATCCACCGCTGACACACGGATTTTGCATGGCTTTAGGCCCAGTGGATCAATCCAAGTAACCGGATTATGCACATACGCTACGGGGTTAGGGGCGGGGGGGAGGCCTAGTGGGTCGGATGACAGGTATCGGGCTGCCGTGGGGTCGTAATAGCGACGTACGTTGTAATGGAGTTGGCTCTCTGAATCGAAATACTGCCCAGGGGAACGGAGGGGCGTGTATGCCGTGGCCTCTGTGGGCCAGGACGTTTCTCCCCATAGAGTGGCGCAGCGGCGCCAGGCAGTGCCTTCAGCTGAGACCAATTCGGTCGGCGCGCCAACGAGGTCGGAGACGATACTGAAGAAGCGCTGATCGACCACTTCTGGAGGCATTTCGGTCGACTGCGCACGAAGAATCTTGCGCTCGCTTTGCGTCAGAGCGGTTAGCCCCTGATGATCCCAAGTTAGGGCGATTTCTTCACGTGCGCCGGCAACGTTGGTGACCTGTTCGACGACGGTAGCGTCATTCCAGGTGAAGTCAACCTGCTCAGCGATCGTCACTAGATTGCTTGCCATGTGCTGTTTCGCGACCCGGCGCCCGAACGGGTCGTACAGGTATCGCCAGGTGGTGCCGTCAGGGGTGATGACGGACGTGAGACGGTCTTCGGCGTTCCAGGTGTAGTGCCAAGTATCAGGTTTGCGGGAGACGCGGGTTTTCTGGCGCAGGGTGACGCGGCCGAGATCGTCATGTTCGTAGCGGATGGCGCCGGCGCGGGTGATCCGAGTGCCCGTGTAGGTGCGGTCGCCTCGGGCTGAGGGGTTGGGGTGGCGGTCGGGCCAGGTGGCGTGGGTTTGGTTGCCGGCTTCGTCGTAGGCGTAGGTCTCGGTCCAGTCGGTGGCGTGGACGGCGGTGACGCGGCCGGCGCGGTCGAGGTCGAAGGTGCGGCGGCCGGTGTGGGAGTCGTCGATCGCGGTGAGGTTGCCGTCGGGGCGGTAGGTGTAGCCGCGGTGGAGGACCCGTTGGGCTTGGGCGGCGGCAGAGTTCTCCGGCCCGGTTGCCCCGGTGGGGGATTGGAGTGTGCCGGTGGCTGCTGTGGTGAGGGATTGGCTGGTGAGGCGGCCGGTGGAGTCCCAGGCGTGGGCGAGGGTGAGGTTCTCGCCGATGGTGCGGGTGAGTTCTTGGCCGGCGGCGTCGTGGTCGAAGGTGAGGACGTGGCCGGCGACGTCCATGGCGGTGCGGTTGCCGGCGGCGTCGTAGGTGTAGGTGGTGGTGTGGCCGGTGGGGGTGGTGCGGGAGGTGCGGCGGCCCAGGGCGTCGTAGGTGAACGTCATCGTGCGGCCGTTGACCGTCTCGGCGGTGACGCGGCCCAGGATGTCGCGGGTGTAGGTGACGGTGGCGTCCGGGTTGGCCGCTTGGTGCAAGTTGCCGCTGGTGTCGTGAACGTAGGTGGTGACGAGACCGGCGGCGTCCTTGTGGGTGATGCGGCCGAGGGTGTCGCGGGTGTAGGCCGTCACCTCGCCCAAGGCGTTGGTGCGGGTGGCGAGTTGCCCAGCGGCGTCATGGGTGTAGGCCAGGACGCGGTCGTCGAAGTCGGTTTCGGATATGAGGTGGCCGGCGCCGTCGTAGGTGTAGTTCCAGGTCAGACCCTGGGGGTTGGTGACCTGGGTGAGGCGGAGTTCGGTGTCGTGGGTGAACTCGTGGCGGACGCCGTCGGGGTCGGTGCGGGCCGTGAGCAGGTCGAAGTGGCTGTACTCGAAGCGGGTGGTCTGGCCGACGGCGTCGGTGTGGGTGAGACGGTTGCCCTCACCGTCGTAGGTCCATTCCTCGGTGGCGCCGGACGCATCGATGCGCGCGGCGAGCTTCCCCTCCACTGTCCACACCATGTGTGTTGTCTCGCCCAGCGGGTCGGTGACGGAGGTGGTGCGGCCGAAGGCATCGCGGCGGTAGTGGGTGGTGGCGCCCAGTGGATCGGTGACGCTAAGAGGCAGACCGGCCTCGTTGCAGTAGAGGCGGGTGGTGTTGCCGAGGGCGTCGGTGACCGAGGAGACGTGGCCACGGGCGTCGTGGGTGTAGGTGGTGGTGGCGCCGGTGGGGTCGGCGGTGGAGGTCCGGTTGCCGTCGGCGTCGTAGGTGTGGGCCCAGGTGGTGCCATCCGGACCGGTGGTGGCCAGGGGCAGGCTGAAGTCGTTGTAGCTGGTGGTGGCGGTGGAGCCGTCAGGGAGGGCGACGACGGTAGGGCGGCCCTCGTCGTCGTAGGTGAAGCGGGTGGTGCGGCCGAGGGCATCGGTGGTGGAGATGATGCGGTGTTTGGCGTCGCGGACCGTGCGGGTGGTGGAGCCGGTGGGGTCGGTCTCCGCGACGATCTGGTGGCGTTCGTTGACCAGGTAGGTGGTGACCTGCCCCAGTGAGTTGCGGTGACGGTTGGTGCGCAGGCCCGTTACGGGGTCGGGGTCACCCCACGCGAAGTGGCCGCGCATGTGGCCCTCTTCACCGCTCTGCCAGATGCAGCGGTCCTGATCGTCGTAAGTGTAGGAGTAGCTGGTGTCGTTGGTGTCGGTCCAGGACGTGATCCGACCGTGGTCGTCGTAGGTGAAGCGGAGCGGAAGGCCCGAGGAGTTGGTGGTGGTGATGAGGTTGCCGGCGTCGTCGTAGCCGTACGTCATCAGCAATTGGTCGGAGCCGTCGGGAGCCGCGCCCGCCAGGTGCAGGGCCGTGATGCGGCCCTCGTCCGTGGTGAGCAGGAGGCGGTAGCCGGCGCTGTGGGTGATGGCGGTGGGGGTGCCGTCTTCGGTGTAGTCGAAGGTGTGGTGGTTGCCGCGGCGGTCCGATATCTCGTCGAGGACGGCGAGGTCTTCGGTGTAGGTGGTGAAGTAGCGGCGGGTGCCGGTGACCGGGTCGGTGAGGAGGTAGTCGCCGTCCGGGGTGCGCTCCAGGGGATGGCCGTCGCCCTCGGTGGGGAGGGTGGGCACGCCTACGGCCGGGTGCGGGTAGAGGAGGAAACTGCCTTCTTCGCCGATGAGGATGACGCCTTCGGCGTCGATCTCCAGCCGCTGGTCGACGGTGCTCATCCACGTAGGGCCGAACCAGCGGCCGGTGCGGTAGGACGACTCGAAGGTACGCGTGAAAGTGAGGGGGAGGCTGCCGGGGAGGGTGATGTCGGTCTGCGGGAGGATCATCCGGCCAGTGGCTGAGTCGACCGGGTCGCCGCAATCCGGTCTCTCCCAGAGTTTGCGGGCCCGGTCCATGACGGTGCGCTTGCCGCCGTCCTTGACCGCCGTCCGCGCAGCCCCCTTGACCGCGTCCTTCGCCCCCGCCTTCACGATGCCCTTGCCGATGGCGCCGGCGCCCTTGCCTCCGATGGCGTTGGCGATGACTTTCCCGAGCGCATCACCCGGGTCGCTGCCCCAGCCCTCGCCGATCATCCCCTTGACCAGACGGCCGGGGTGGGCGGCTGAACTGGCCAGGCCCAGTCCGGTTTTGGCGACGTTGGCCAGGTACATATGGGGATGGGCCATGTTGTATGGCTCCATCGGGTTCAGAGTGCGGGCCAGATTGACCGTTTCGACGAAGCCCTTGCCCACACCACCGACGACGTGCATCAGGTTCATGCCGCCGGCCGCGATGCCGTCAACGGTGTCGAGGGACGCCTCGGTGGTGAACTTCGGTGCCTGTGGGGCGTGTTCCAGGGCACCCTTGAGAGCGTGCTGCGCCTTGGCGGCCGCTTCGTTGCGCTGGCTGCGGGCGTTCTTGAGGATTTCCTGCGCCGCCTCGCGGCCGTGGTCGCCGGGGTCGTCGAAGTCGCCGGGCTCGTCGGGCTTGGGACCGGGGTCGGAACCCTGGTCCCGCGCGGCGTTGTAGGCGTCGGCCTTCGCGGTGTATGTATCGACCTTGTGGCGGTAGGCGTCGTACGCCTTCTTGCTCTTGTCCTCGGCCGCCTGCCAGGCGTCGATGGCCGCCTGGGCCTTCTTCTGGGCCCAGGAGACCGTCTCGGCGTAGGAATCGAGGGCCTTCCACGCCGACTCACAGGCGTCCGCGGTGCGCATCCACTGTTTGGGGTGCACGTCGAACTTCTCGTGGAAGCTGTCGGCGGCCTTTCCCTTCCAGGATCCGGCGTCCAGTTTGCGGATTCCCTGGCCGACGCGTTCGAAGGCCGCGTAGAAGTCCTTCAGGTGCGCGGCGGATTCATTGATCTTCGCGACGTCGCCGTGGATCAGCTCCTTGGGGTCGTCACTCTCGCCCAACTGCCGCTCATCGACCTGCGCGCCCAGTGCATCGGCGACGTCGTCACCGGCCGAGCGGACGGTCTTGGCCGCACCGTCCGCACCGACGTAGTCGAGAGCGTCGGCGGTTTTGTCCGTGGCGTAGTCGACCGCCTCGCCGGCCGCTTCCTTTACGCCATCGACGGCGCCGCCGACCGTATCGGCCGCGGAATTGATGCCGTCCTTGACGTCCCCGAGAATGTCGCCGAGGCCCATCGGTTCTCAACCCCCCAGTGGTGCTGTGCAGCAGTGGATGTGCAGAAGTGGCGGTGCAACGGAGACTCAGGATCCGTCGTGGTCGTCGGCCTGCGCCTGGCCGGCACGGGGCATTTTCAGTGGCCGCAAGGCCCAGTTGTGGTCCACATCGCCCGCCCACTTGGACGTCGAGAAGTCCTTGCCCGTCTGGTCCGCCGCTTGCCCGACTTCCTGAAATGCCTTGCGGGACTCGGTCGAGGTGGGGTCCCAGTCCGCGTCCTTGAACTGGGTGATCGCGTTGTCGTCGCGGACTTGCCCCCACGTACGGTGCTTCAGCTTTTCCTCCGTCATCGTCGGGTCACCCATCAGCACGGCATTCGCCCCGACCTTCAACGTCGTCGAAACGTACTGCTCCTGCTCGTGATAAAGCCCGGCTGTCAAATCAAGACGGCGCGCGAATTCGTTGGCTTCATGGATGAGCAGGCGAACGCCCCAGCCCCAGCGTTCGCAGAACGAATCGAATACGGAACTCACATCGGCATGCCCGGCCTCCATGCCGGAGAGGGTCAGCTTGTCGAATCCCTGGCCGAGTTGGGCGCTGGTGTCGAAGCCCAGCTCTTTCAGTTCCGCGATCGAGTCGTGGATGCCCTTGGTGACCTGATTCAGGGCAGCCGGGTCGAGCTCGTAGCCCTCGGCGGATGTCATGCCGCACCCCCGGCCGTGGGTGCACCGGGCCGGCCTCCGGCCTCACCCGGCTCGGTGAGATCGACTGACACGGAGTCCGGGACGATGCCGCTGACCGGCGGAAACACCATCGTCTGTGCGCTGCCCGCGTCCAGCACCACGCCCGCCGGTCCCTCGATGGCGGGGATGACGACGTCCAGGAGCCGCGCACCGACCGCGCGGACGTAGGGCAGCTCGACCTCGGGGCCGGCGCCTCGGGCCACGGCGAAGCGGGCCAGTTCCTGCTCGTCGGAGAAGGCGTACAACCAACGGATACCGGTCAACTCGGCTGACATGAGTGAGTCGTTAACAATCGGGACCAATACCGACGTCCGGCGCAACTCACCCACCAGCGCGGCTGGATTCGGATGTCCTGCGTGAGCTGCCGCTACTTCGTCGGCCAATGACATGACGGATCGATCCCTCCCCCGATTCCCCTCAACTACCGAACCTACTTTCGCATACGGCACTGACAGTGCCGGCAAAGGCACTTCGGCGAAAAACCGGACGCTGGTTCTTTTTGACTTCAACAAGGTTGAGTGGAGTTCGACGAGCGGCATGGCGGCGGATGCGCCTGGTGTGCGGTCGGTCCTGCTCGCTATTGGATTGCCTCAGGGCTGCCTGTCGCGCCCTCAACTCTCCAAGGAAACAACCGCTTTCCGCCGATACGTCGTCCTGTGCGCTACCCACCTGCAGGGCACGGTTCGCGAACGTCCCACCGGTGTGCCGGGAAAACGCCCGGCATACCGGCCTTGAATCCCGGCCCTGCGCCCCGCCCTGTGAGCCCGGCACAGGCCTCCGTAACAGCGGCAACCAGCCCAGATTGGCCGGGATTCCAGCATTCCGGGGGCTTCTTCCCGGTAGGGGGCGCGGTATCGCAGCCGAGCGTGTAGCTTCCCGGGGACGAGCGGCCCGGCAGGGGGTCGCGCCGGGGCCTGCCGGGGTGGAGGGGGTTGCTCGATGGGCGTGCGGCTCATGGTGGTGGACGATCATCGTCTGCTCGCGGAGGCGCTTGCCTCGGCGTTGAAGCTGCGCGGGCACCGTGTCCTGGCGGCGGCCGCGCCGAGCGCCGGGGCCGCTGAGCTGGTGGTGAGCCGGGCGCCCGAGGTGTGCCTGCTGGGGACCGCCGCGCCGGCCCGGCCGGGGGCCTTCGACCCGATCGTACGGATCAAGAAGGAGCGGCCGCAGGTCGCGGTGGTGGTGCTGGGGCCGGTCCCCAGCCCGCGCGGTATCGCCGCCGCCTTCGCGGCCGGGGCCTCCGGGTACGTCCGTAACGACGAGCGGATCGAAGGCGTGGAGCGCGCCATGATGAAGGCGCGGGCGGGGGAGTCGGCGGTCTCGCCGCAGCTGTTGCAACAGGCCTTCGAGGAGCTGCTGCACCCCGCGGCGCAGCCGGACGACGAGGGCGCGCGGCTGCTGGAGCTGCTCACCCCGCGCGAGGTCGAGGTGTTGATGCGGGTCGCGGACGGCGAGGACACCCGGCTGATCGCGGCGGGGATGGACATCGCGCCGAGTACGGCGCGTACGCATGTGCAGCGGGTGCTGATGAAGCTGGAGGTGGGCTCCCGGCTGGAGGCCGCGGCCCTGGCGGCGCGCACCGGGCTGCTGGACCGGGCGGCGGGCGGCCGTGCCGCGCGCGCCGCGGCGGCGGGTCCGGACGAGCCGGTCCCGCCGCCGCTCTGAACAGCGCTGCGCTCAGCCTTCGGCGGGCCCGTCCTCGATCCCGGCCTGCAGTTCCTCGGCCGTCGGCGGGACGGCCGGCCGCAGCTTCAGCCATATGAGGAAGAACAGGCCGAGGGCGAGCATGCCCAGGCCCGTCCACAGGTTGATGTTGATGTCCTGGGCCTTCTTGAGGTCCGCGTCCGAGGCCGTCAGACCGGCGATGGTGACGATCACCCCGTAGACGACGAACAGGCCGCCGATGATGCGCCGTACGTCGAAGAGTCGCGCGGCGGTCGCGGACTCGCGTTCCAGCTCCTCGACCTCGTGCTGGTAGTCACTCATGGTGCGTCAACTCCGCTGGTTCAGGCAGGTTCAGAAGGAGAACGGGATGTAGCAGATGGCGGCGAGGACGATCGCACCCCAGCCCAGCAGGGCCGGCTTGCGGTACCAGGCGTCGTCGCCCTCGGCCGGCAGTTCCTCCATGCCGGGGGACCGGGACCCGTAGACCAGGCCCGCCAGCGACTCGACCGGCTTGGGCTCGGTGATCAGGGTGACGACCAGCATCACCAGCGCGCCGACGACGAACGCCACGATCGAGGAGACGAAGTTGGCGCCCTGCTCGGAGGGGATCGCGATGATGCCCTGCTTGTAGAGCCAGAAGTAGTTGACCATCGCGGCGGCCGTGCCGGACAGCAGACCCCAGAACCCGGCCGCGGCGCTGGTCCGCTTCCAGAACATGCCGATGATGAAGACGACGAACAGGGGCACGTTGAAGAAGGAGAAGAGCGTCTGCAGGTAGTTCATGATGTTGCTGAAGGACGAGGCGATGAAGGCGGTGCCCATACCGATCAGCACGCCGACGGCGGTGACCACGCGCCCCGTCTTGAGGTAATACGCGTCCTCGCGGCCCTTCTTGAGGTACGCGCCCCAGATGTCGTTGGTGAAGACCGTGTTGAACGACGACACATTGGCGGCCATACCGGCCATGAAGGCGGCGAGCAGACCGGTCACCGCGATGCCCAGCACACCGTTGGGCAGCAGGTCCCGCATCAGCACCGGGATCGCGTCGTTGTACTGCAGCCCGTCCTTGGACTTGCCCAGCGTCGGCTCCATGACCAGCGCGATCAGGCCGGGGACGACCACCACCAGCGGGATGAAGATCTTGGGGAAGGCGGCGATCAGCGGGGTGCGCTTGGCGGCGGAGAGGTTCTTCGCGGACAGCGCGCGCTGCACCTCGGCGAAGTTGGTGGTCCAGTAGCCGAAGCTCATCACGAAGCCGAGGCCCAGGACGATGGTGAGCCAGTTCGCGCCCAGCGGGTTGGCCTCGCCGATGCCGGTGCCCTTCCAGGCGGTCAGGAACGCGTCCCCGTGTGAGGAGGTCAGCGAGTCGGTCAGCCCGTGCCAGCCGCCGACGCGCTTGAGGCCGACGATGGTCAGCGGGATCAGCGCGGCGAGGATGACGAAGAACTGCAGCACCTCGTTGTAGATCGCCGAGGACAGGCCGCCGATGGTGATGTACGCCAGGACGAAGACGCCGGCGATGACGATCGCGACCCACTGCGGCCAGCCGAGCAGCGCCTGCAGCACGATCGCCATGGCGTACAGGTTCACGCCGGCGATCAGCACCGAGGAGACGGCGAAGATCACCGAGGACAGCAGGTGCGAGGAGGGCCCGAAGCGGTGCAGCAGGAACTCGGGCACCGAGCGGACCTTGGAGCCGTAGTAGAACGGCATCATCACCAGGCCCAGGAAGACCATCGCCGGGATGGCGCCGATCCAGTACCAGTGCACGGTGTAGGCCCCGTACTGCGCACCGTTGGCGGCCATCCCGAGGATCTCGGTGGCGCCGAGGTTGGCGGCGACGAAGGCGAGGCCGGTGACCCAGGCAGGCAGGGACCGCCCGGAGAGGAAGAAGTCCAGGCTCGTCTTCACGCTGCGTTTGGCCGCGAATCCGATGCCGAGGACGACGACGAAGTAGATGGCCAGGATCGTGTAATCGAGCCCGTTGGTGGGGAGCCGTAGCCCCTCGGCCAGGGTGATCATGGGCGACTCATTTCGCGGGGGTCCGGGAGCGCGGCCCCCGGAGGACACATCTTTGTGCGATCGGAACGCACAAAAAGCTACGCGCGGTCCTCGGGAAACTGAATACTTTTGTTTGGTTCAGTTGCGCTTTCGTGATCGGGGTGGCCGGTATGTCGGGAATGCCTGCCCGGAGTTCGTCAAGGAGCCGCCCTCGGCCCCCGCGTTGACGCATCTGTTTAGTTGTGCTTCATTGTGTTTGTTTGTGTTTGGTCGGAGGTGAGGAGCTCCCGTGAAGAAGACGTCGACCCGGCTGGCGGACGGCCGGGAGCTCATCTACTACGACTCGCGGGACGACGTCGTACGCGATGCGGTCGACCGGCGCCCCCTCGACCCCGTGGCCACCGCCTCCGAGATCCGCCACGACCGGCTCCTCGGCGACTCCGTCGCCATCGCCTCACACCGCCAGGCCCGCACCTACCACCCCCCGGCCGACGAGTGCCCGCTGTGCCCCTCCCGTGACGGGCGGTTCTCCGAGATTCCCGCCGCCGACTACGACGTCGCCGTTTTCGAGAACCGCTTCCCGTCCCTCGCCGGCGACAGCGGCCGCTGCGAGGTCGTCTGCTTCACCTCCGACCACGACGCCTCCTTCGCCGACCTCACCGAGGAGCAGGCCGCCCTGGTCCTGGAAGCGTGGACCGACCGGACCGCGGAGCTGTCCCAGCTCCCCGGAGTGGAGCAGGTCTTCTGCTTCGAGAACCGCGGTGCCGAGATCGGCGTCACCCTGGGCCATCCGCACGGCCAGATCTACGCGTACCCCTTCGTCACCCCGCGCACCGCGCGCATGCTCACCTCGCTCGCGGAGCACCGCGCGGCCACCGGAGGAGGCAACCTCTTCGACGAGGTGGTCGCCGGCGAGCTGGCCGACGGCCGCCGGGTCGTCCTCGAAGGCGAGCACTGGGTGGCCTTCGTCCCGTACGCCGCCCACTGGCCCTACGAGGTGCACCTCTACCCCAAGCGCCGGGTCCCCGACCTGCTCGCCCTCGACGACGCCGCGCGCACAGAATTCCCACAGATCTATCTGGAAGTCTTGCGGCGCTTCGACCGGATCTTCGGTGGGTGGGGTGACGGGAGGGAAGAGGGCGGCGTCCGCGGTCCCCGGGCGGCCGGCGCCGCCCGTACGCCGTACATCGCGGCCTGGCACCAGGCGCCGCTGCGCGCCGAGCACCGGGGCGATTTCGCGCTGCACCTCGAGCTTTTCACCATTCGCCGCACTTCCGGCAAGCTGAAGTTCCTCGCGGGTTCCGAATCCGGCATGAACGTGTTCATCAATGATGTGCCGCCGGAGGCCGCGGCCGAGCGACTGCGAGAGGTAGCGAGCGAGTGAGCAAGAAGTACCTGGTCACAGGCGGTGCGGGATATGTCGGCAGCGTCGTTGCGGCGCATCTGCTGCAAGCCGGTCACGAGGTGACCGTGCTGGACGACCTGTCCACCGGCCACCGCGAGGGCATCCCCGCCGGTGCCCACTTCATCGAGGGCCGCATCCAGGACGCGGCGAAGTGGCTCGACCCCTCCTACGACGCGGTGCTGCACTTCGCCGCCTTCTCCCAGGTCGGCGAGTCCGTCGTGGACCCCGAGAAGTACTGGCGCAACAACGTCGGCGGCACCATGGACCTGCTCGCCGCGATGCGCGACGCCGGGGTCCGTACCCTTGTCTTCTCCTCCACCGCCGCCACCTACGGCGAGCCGAAGTCCACCCCGATCACCGAGTCCGCCGAGACCGCGCCCACCAGCCCGTACGGTGCCAGCAAGCTCGCCGTCGACCACATGATCAGCGGTGAGGCCGCGGCCCACGGCCTGGCCGCCGTCTCGCTGCGCTACTTCAATGTCGCCGGCGCCTACGGCACCTGCGGCGAGCGCCACGACCCCGAGTCGCACCTCATCCCGCTCGTCCTCCAGGTCGCCCGGGGCAAGCGCGAGGCGATCTCCGTCTTCGGCGAGGACTACCCCACCCCCGACGGCACCTGCGTACGCGACTACATCCACGTCGCCGACCTCGCCGAGGCCCACCTCCTCGCCCTCGACGCCGCCACCGCGGGCGAGCATCTGATCTGCAACCTCGGCAACGGCAACGGCTTCTCCGTCCGCGAGGTCATCGAGACCGTCCGCAAGGTCACCGGGCACCCGATCCCCGAGATCACCGCGCCGCGCCGCGGCGGCGACCCCGCCGTGCTGGTGGCCTCCGCCCGGACCGCAGTCGACCGCCTCGGCTGGCGGCCCAGCCGCGCCGACCTCGCCGGAATCGTCGCCGATGCCTGGCAGTTCGCGCAGCACCTCGACCGGACAAAGGAGTCCTGATGACCGCTCACGGAGCCGCCACCCCGACCACCGAGCGCCCGCACAGCGCTCAGCACGCCGCGGAGGAATTCGCCGCGGTGTACGGCGCCGCCCCCACGGGCACCTGGGCGGCGCCCGGCCGGGTCAACCTGATCGGTGAACACACCGATTACAACGACGGCTTCGTGATGCCGCTGGCCCTCCCGCACACCACCCTCGCCGCCGCCTCGGCCCGCACCGACGGGGTGCTGCGGCTGCACTCCGGCGGCGCCGACGGCGGCATCGCCGAACTGCGCATCGACGAGCTGCGGCCGGCCCCGGGCTCGGCCTCCGACGCGCTGGAACAGAGCCGGGGCGGAGCGCAGCGGAGCGGCGGCTGGGCCGCCTACCCGGGCGGTGTCGTCTGGGCGATGCGGGAGGCCGGGCTGCCCGTCGGCGGCGCGGATCTGCACTACGACAGCACGGTGCCGACCGGCGCCGGGCTCTCCTCCTCCGCCGCCCTGGAGATCGTCACCGCGCTGGCCCTGAACGACCTGTATGCGCTCGGCCAGGAGCCGCAGCGGCTGGCCCAGCTCGCCCAGCGGGCCGAGAACGCCTTCGTCGGCGTGCCCTGCGGGATCATGGACCAGACCGCCGCGGCCTGCTGCACCGAGGGCCATGCCCTCTTCCTCGACACCCGCGACCTCACCCGGCGTCAGATCCCGTTCGACCTGGCGGGGGAGGGGCTGCGGCTCCTCGTCGTCGACACCCGGGTGAAGCATGAGCTGGGCGACGGCGCATACGCCGAGCGGCGCGCCGGTTGTGAGCGCGGCGCGCGGGCGCTCGGTGTGCGAGCCCTGCGCGATGTGCCGTACGCGCATCTGCCCGCGGCCCTGGCCAAGTTGGCCGACGAGCCCGCCGACCAGGCCCTCGTCCGGCACATCGTCACCGAGAACCACCGCGTCGAAGAGGTCATCGCCCGCCTCGACGCGGGCCGCACCCGCGCCATCGGCCCGCTGCTGACGGCCGGCCACGCCTCGCTCCGCGACGACTTCAAGATCTCCTGCCGCGAACTCGATCTCGCCGTCGACACCGCCCGGGCGGCGGGCGCCCTCGGGGCCCGGATGACCGGCGGCGGCTTCGGCGGCTCGGCGATCGTGCTGGTCGAGGAGGCCGACGCGACGGCCGTCGCAGCCGCCGTCACCGAGGCCTTCGCGGCGGCCGGCCATGCCGCCCCGCGGATCTTCGAGGCCGTCCCGAGCGCGGGAGCACACCGCATCGAGTAGGGCGTGCCGGGCGGCGCGCGGCCACCGGACGGGCGCCGAACGGCCCGGGTGGAGGGGCAGTTTCGCCAATCACCTCCCCTTGCCGCAACCCGTCCGTACGCTGGGATCCTGCACCGGTGGGGGCCGGTGCCGATCAGGGGGCGAGACCGTTCGGGTACGGCGCCCGGGGTGGGGTAGTCATGTCGGCACGGCGGCGGCCGTGCGGCTGAGGCGATCTTCAATCCGGGCGTCGTGCCCGCTATGGTCCGTTCACCGAGACAGGGGGTCTCTGTGCAACGCATCCGGGTTCTGGTGGTCGACGACCACCGCATCTTCGCCGAATCCCTGGCGGCCGCGCTCGCCGCGGAACAGGACGTGGACGTCGCGGCCGCGGGCAGTGCTCCCGCGGCGCTGCGCAATCTCGACCGGGCGGTCACCGACGGCCGCCGCTTCGACGTGCTGCTCGCGGACGCCGACCTTGCCGCGCCGCTGCTCGCGGTGCCCGCGCAGGGCGCGGCCCGCGACGCGGTGCCGCGCGCCGTCCCGCGGGACGGCATCGCGCTGGTCTCCGGCCTGCGCACCAGCCATCCGTATCTGCGCACCGTCGTCCTCGCCGATCGAGACGACCCGCGCCGCGCGGCCGCCGCGCTGCAGGCCGGGGCCTCCGGCTGGGTGGCCAAGGACTGCTCGCTCTCCCGGCTGCTCGCCGTCATCCGCGGGGTCCTCCGCGACGAGACGCATCTGCCGCCCGCGCTGCTGACCGGTGTGCTGCGGGAGCTGACGGCGGCGCGCAAACACCGCTCCGAGAGCGAGCGGCTGGTGGAGTCGCTGACCCCGCGCGAGCGCGAGGTGCTGCGCTGCATGGTGGCGGGCCTGGGCCGCAAGGCGGTTGCCGAGCGGCTGTTCCTCTCCCCGCACACGGTGCGTACGCATATGCAGAACGTGCTCGGCAAGCTCGGGGTGCACTCCACCCTCGCGGCGGTCGCGCTGGCCCGCCGGGCCGGGGTCGGCCCGGTCGAACTGGAGGCGGCGGCCGCGGCGGCCTCGGTGCCGGTGCCGTGAGGCGCTGAGGGCCGGGCGGCCCCCGGGTGACCGGGGGCCGTGGCTCGCGGGGCCCATGGGGCCCGTTGTGGGCCTCGATGCCGCCGCGAGCGTGGGAGCGTCTAGCCCGTGGCGCCGGGGTCCGTCAGTACGGCCACACCCCGGGACCCCAGCGTGACCCGGTCGACGGCCCCGGACTCGGCCCCGCCCGTCCCGTCCGCCGCCGCCAGCGCATCCCGCATCGGTGCCGGCAGCCCGATCTCCACGGTCTCCGCCCCGTGGTTGAGCAGGAAGACATACCGCCGGCCGGCGCCCTCGCGGACGGTGGCCTGGACGCCCGCCGGCAGCCCCGGCAGTACGGGCGCCACCCCGGCCGCGGCCCGTACGTCGTCCAGCAGGGCCCGCATCAGCGCCGCGTCCAGCCGGGTACCGGCGTACCAGACCGTGCCCCGCCCGTAGGAGTGCCGGGTCACCGCGGGCCGGCCGGCGAGGTCCCCGTCCGTGAAGCGGGCGAGCGCCTCGGCCCCTTCGAGGTCGATGGCCTCCGACCACAGATCCGCCCGCCCGCTGTAGTTGCCGTCGCCGACCGCCACCGACCGGCCCTCGTCCAGCGGCCAGAACTCCTCCACCCGCAGCCCCAGCAGCTCCCGCAGCGGGGCCGGATACCCGCCGGGGTGTACCCGGTCGTGCGCATCGACGATCCCGGAGAAGAACGACACCAGCAGCTGCCCGCCGTCACGTACATAGGCGGCCAGCCGCTCGGCATCGGGCGCGGTGAGCAGATACAGATTGGGCGCCACGACCAGCCGGTAGCCGGACAGCTCGCGCTGCGGCGGCACCACATCGCAGGCCACGCCCGCCTCGAACAGCGGACGGTAATGATCCAGCGCGATACGGGAGTGGTCCAGCGCGGTCGACGGCTTGGAGTCCAGCTCCAGCGCCCACCAGTTGTGCCAGTCCGCCAGCAGCGCCACATCGGCCCGCGACCGGGTCCCCTCGATGTCCGGCAACGACGCCAACTCACGCCCCAGATCGGACACTTCGCGGAAGATGCGGGTGTCGGTGCCGCCGTGCGGCAGCATCGCCGAGTGGAACTTCTCCGCGCCGCCCAGCGACTGCCGCCACTGGAAGTACAGCACCGCATCCGCGCCCTGTGCGACCGCCTGCCAGCTCCACAGCCGCATCGCGCCGGGCGGCTTGGGGCCGTTGCGGGGCCGCCAGTTGACGGCGCCGGGCGCCTGCTCCAGCAGCATCCAGGGCTGCCCGGAGCGCGCCGAGCGCATCAGGTCGAAGACGTAGCCGGCCCGGATGTGGTCGTCGGACGCATGCGGGTCCTGGTAGAAGTCCAGCGCCATCGCGTCCATGTGCGCCGACCAGGCGAACGCGTCGACGGGCTTGTGCTGCGGCATCAGATTGGTGGTGACCGGAACCTGGGGGGTGATGCGCTCCAGCACCGCCTTTTCGGCCAGATAGCAGGCGCGCAGGGCCTCGTCGCCGAAGCGCAGATAGTCCAGCTGCTGAGCGGGGTTGGGGAAGGTGGGCGCGGTGCGCGGCGGCAGCACCTCGTCGAAGTCGCCGTAGGCCTGCGACCAGAAGGCCGTCGACCAGGCGGCGTTGAGCGCCGCCACGCTCCCGTAGCGGTCGCGCAGCCAGCGCCGGAAGTCGTCGGCCGACACCTCGCAGTAGCACTGGCGGGTGTGGCAGCCGTATTCGTTGCCGACGTGCCACATGGCGAGCGCCGGGTGGCCGGCGTAGCGGGTGGCGAGCTGTTCGGCCAGGCGCACGGCGTGGGCGCGGTAGACGGGGCTGGAGGGGCAGTAGTGCTGCCGGCCGCCGGGCCAGCGGCGCCGGCCGTCGGCGTCCTCGGGCAGGATCTCAGGGTGTGCGCGGGAGAGCCACGGTGGTGGTGAGGCGGTCATGGTCGCCAGACAGACGGCGATACCGGCGCCCGCCAGCCCGTCCATGACGCGGTCGAACCAGTCGAAGTCCCATACCCCGGGCCGGGGTTCGACCTTGGCCCAGGAGAAGATCCCGGCGGTGACCATGGTGACATGGGCCGCCTTCATCAGCTTCAGATCCTCGGCCCACACCTCCTCGGGCCACTGCTCGGGGTTGTAGTCGCCGCCGAATCGGATGCCCATCGGACCCCCTGCATCGAAGCTCGGGGCGGGGCCCGCGGCCCCGCCGCCCGGTTCACGAAGAGTTCTTGTACACGCTCCAGCCCCCGTCGACGACGAGGCTCGCGCCCGTGATGAACGACGCCTCGGGGGAGAGCAGAAAGGTGATGGCGGCGGCGACCTCCTCGGGCCGCCCCAGCCGTCCCGCCGCCGTCTCCGCGGCGCTGGCCTGCCGTTCCTCCTCGCCGATCCCGTCCCAGGCCGCCGTCAGCACGGGGCCCGGCAGCACGCTGTTGACCCGTACCTCCGGCCCGTACTCGACGGCCAGTTGACGCCCCAGCCCGGTCAGCCCGGCCTTGGCCGCGGCGTACGCGGGCCGCCCCGGCAGCCCGATCAGCGCATGCACGGACGAGGTCAGCACCACCGCACCGCCGCGCGCCCGCAGATCCTCCAGGGCGGCGCGTACGCCGAGGAACGAGCCGGTGAGATTGACCGCGAGCTGCCGGTCCCAGTCCGTCAGCGAGGTGCGGTCGGCGGCCGCCACGTACGGCAGAAAGGCATTGCTGACCAGCCCGTCCACCGGACCGTAGCGCCGCCGCGCCGCCTCGACCGCCCGCCGCCAGTCGTCCTCGCCCGCCACGTCGCAGTGCTCGTACGAGGCGTGGCCACCGGCCGCCCGGATCCGCCGCGCGGTGTGTTCGCCGCGCGCGTCGTCGATGTCCAGCAGCAGGACGCCGGCGCCCTCGGCCGCCAGCCGGTCGGCGGTGGCCGCCCCGATCCCGGCGGCGGCCCCGGTCACCAGGACTGTACGGCCCTCGAACCGCTTGCCGTACGGGCCGTTCGCCGGGTGCGGTGCGTGCTGCTGGCTCATGGCGCGATCCAAGCCCACGAGGCGAGCGGCGGGCAAGGGGACGAGGGAGGAGAGGGGCGCGTACAGATTTATGGGGCGCATTCGAGCCGCTTACGCGCCGTCAAATGCGGCGCGCGCCGTTTCCCTCGTCCCTGGTTTTCCGCAGCCGACGCTGCGGCAGGCAGGACTTCGGAGACGCGCCCTAGCCCGGAATGTTGTCGAAAGGCCCCGTCAACCGCCGTAGCAGCCCGGCCAGTTCGCCGCGCTGCTGGCGGGAGAGCTCGGCGAGGATGGCGCGCTCTTGGATCAGCAGCC
Source organism: Streptomyces sp. NPDC054786 (assembly GCF_053611685.1). Taxonomy (NCBI): domain Bacteria; kingdom Bacillati; phylum Actinomycetota; class Actinomycetes; order Kitasatosporales; family Streptomycetaceae; genus Streptomyces; species Streptomyces sp. NPDC054786. The sequence goes on from NZ_JBSHAW010000002.1 coordinate 262,717, forward strand.
CGGCCAGCGACTGATCGGCCTTGTCGCGGCCCTCGGCCGTCAGTCTGACCAGCACTCCGCGCCGGTCACTGGGGTCGGGCAGGCGCTCGACCAGGTCCTTCTTGGCGAGCCGGTCGATGCGGTTGGTCATCGTGCCCGAGGTGACCAGGGTCTGCGTCAGCAGCGCCCCGGGGGAGAGCTGATACGGCGCCCCGGCGCGCCGCAGCGCGGTGAGCACATCGAACTCCCAGGGCTCCAGGCCCACCTCGGAAAAGGCGATGCGGCGGGCCCGGTCAAGGTGTCTGGCCAGCCTGGACACGCGGCTGAGGACCTCAAGTGGTTCCACGTCGAGGTCCGGGCGCTCGCGGCGCCATGCTGCGACCAGTCGATCGACCTCGTCCTCCATGACGATCAGTGTAAAGGGTCTGTCGACATGAAGTCTCTTGACGTCGAGATATATTTCACTGGACTATGGGGCATCGTCGGCGGGGGCTCGGTTTCCAGCCGAGACGGCCCGAATCCGACCGTGCCAGCCTTGTATCAGCCCTGCATCGGCAAAGGGGTTTCGATCATGCATGACGCACCAACCTGGGATCCGCAGCAATATCTCCGCCACTCCGGGCACCGTACCCGTCCCTTCCACGACCTTCTCGCCCGGATACCCGACCTGCACCGGCAGGACCGCCCCGCCCGCATCGCCGACCTCGGCTGCGGTCCAGGAAACGTCACCGCCCAGCTCGCCGCACGCTGGCCCGATGCCCACATCACCGGATACGACAACTCCCCCGAGATGCTCAAGGAAGCCGAGAACCACGCCGGCCCCACCCCGGGCGGCGGCCATCTCGACTTCGCCCTCGCCGACGCCGCCGACTGGGCGCCCGAGGAGACCTACGACCTGATCGCCTCCAACGCCGCACTGCAATGGGTCCCCAACCACCCGGAATCCTTCGCCCGTTGGATCGAGGCCCTCGCTCCCGGCGGCACGTTCGCCTTCCAGGTCCCCGGCAACTTCACCTCACCCAGCCACGCCCTCCTCGGCGAGCTGTGCGACGCCCCCCAGTGGCGCGAACGGCTCACCACCCACGGCCGCCGCTTCGTCCATATCCTCGAACCGGCCGACTACCTTGAACGCCTCACCGACCTCGGCTGCGCCGCCGATGTGTGGGAAACCACCTACGTCCAGCTCCTGGAGGGCGACGACCCGGTCCTCGACTGGGTCAAGGGCACCGCTCTGCGCCCCGTACTGACCGTCCTGGAGAACGACCCGGCCGCCCGCGAGGCCTTCCTCGCCGAATACCGCGACGCACTCCGCAAGGCCTACCCCACCGGCCCGCACGGCACGGTCTTCCCGTTCCGCCGCATCTTCGCCATCGCCCGGAAACCGCTGGCCGGCTGACGCCCCGTGCCCACCAGTTCGCCGCTGTGCTCCGACTCGACCCCTCCGAGGTGAACACGCCGTGATCACCGGCCTCGACCACATCCAGCTCGCCGCACCCCCCGGCACCGAAGACGCCCTGCGCGCCTACTACGCGGGTCTCCTCGGCATGACGGAGATCCCGAAGCCCCCGGCGCTCGCGGCCCGCGGGGGATGCTGGTTCGAGGCCGGTACGGCCCGGCTCCACCTGGGTGTCGAGGCGGACTTCCGCCCCTCGAAGAAAGCCCACCCCGGCCTCCGCGTCCACGGCATCGACGCCCTCGCCGCCCGCCTGGCCGCCGCCGGCGCCACCGTCACCTGGGACGACCATCTGCCGGGCCACCGGCGCTTCTACGCGGTCGACCCGGTGGGCAACCGGCTGGAATTCCTGGAGCCGCAGGGCTGACCTTTCGGGGGCCCCGGCCCGCGCGGACGGGACCGTTCAGCCGGCCACCGTGCGATCAGGGCCGTGCACCGGCCCGGTCGCTCAGTTCTTCCGATGCCCTATCAACCGCGGCTTCGCCTCCAGGTTTCCTAGCCCGTGCCAGGCCAGATTCACCAGATGGGCCGCGACCTCGGCCTTCTTGGGCTTACGGGCGTCCACCCACCACTGGCCGGTCAGCGCGACCATGCCGACCAGGGCCTGGGCATAGAGCGGAGCCAGTTTCGGGTCGAAGCCGCGGGCCTTGAATTCCAGGCCCAGGATGTCCTCGACCTGCGTGGCGATATCGCTGATGAGCGAGGCGAAGGTGCCCGTGGACTGGGCCACCGGGGAGTCGCGGACCAGAATGCGGAAACCGTCGGTGAACGTCTCGATGTAGTCGAGGAGCGCGAACGCCGCCTGTTCGAGGAGTTCGCGGGGGTGTCCGGCGGTCAGCGCGCCGGTCACCATGTCCAGCAGCTGCCGCATCTCGCGGTCCACGACCACCGCGTACAGGCCCTCCTTGCCGCCGAAGTGCTCGTAGACCACCGGCTTGGACACCCCGGCCTTCGCCGCGATCTCCTCCACCGAGGTGCCCTCGTAGCCCCGCTCGGCAAAGAGCGTGCGACCGATGTCCAGCAGCTGCTCCCGGCGCTCCGCACCCGTCATCCGGACCCTGCGGGCCCGCCGCGTGCCCGCCGCGGCCGAGGAGGGCTTGCCCTTGCTGTTGCTCGCGCTGCTGTTGTCGATCGCCACCCGTCAATCATGCCTTCCCCGCCTACCGGCGGGAGGTACCCCCGGTGGCCACCTCCGCGCGTCGGGCATCGATACGGGACGCGTCCGGCCACCGGACGTCATACGCCCAGCCCGCCTTCTCGAACCAGCGGATCAGCCGGGCGCTGGAGTCCAGCTGCCCCTTCATCACACCGTGCCGGGCAGAGGTGGGGTCCGCGTGGTGCAGGTTGTGCCAGGACTCGCCGCAGGACAGCACGGCCAGCCACCACACGTTCCCGGAGCGGTCGCGGGACTTGAAGGGGCGCTTGCCCACCGCATGGCAGATGGAGTTGATCGACCACGTGACGTGATGCAGCAGCGCGACGCGGACCAGGGAACCCCAGAAGAAGGCGGTCAGCGCACCCTGCCAGGACCAGGTCACCAGACCGCCCACCAGCGGCGGGATCATCAGCGACACCGTTGTCCACAGGACGAACTGGCGGGAGATCGTACGGATCGCATCGTCCCTGATCAGGTCCGGTGCGTACTTCTGCTGCGAGGTCTGCTCCTCGTCGAACATCCAGCCGATGTGCGCCCACCACAGGCCCTTCGTCAGGGCCGGCACCGTCTCGCCGAAGCGCCACGGGGAGTGCGGGTCGCCCTCGGCGTCGGAGAACTTGTGGTGCTTGCGGTGATCCGCCACCCAGCGCACCAGCGGGCCCTCGACGGCCAGCGACCCCATGATCGCCAACGCGATCCGCAGCGGCCGCTTCGCCTTGAACGAACCATGCGTGAAGTAGCGGTGGAAGCCGATCGTGATGCCATGGCAGCCGATGTAGTACATCGCCACCATCAGCGCCAGATCCAGCCAGCTCACCCCCCAGCCCCAGGCCAGCGGGACCGCGGCGACCAGCGCCACGAACGGGACGGTGATGAAGAGCAGGAGGGTGATCTGTTCGACCGACCGGCGCTGCTCGCCGCCCAGCGTCGCGGACGGGGCGCCGGCGGGACCGGCGGACGAATCGGCAGGAATCGGGGGATCTTCTACGGCTTCAGGACCAGCGGTCATGGTGTCCCTCGTCGGGGGGCTCGGGGGCACGGCTACGGCTACGGGACCGTAACCTACGGTCTCGTAAGTATGGCAGTGCCGCCGCCACGGGCAAGGCCGTGACAGGCGCCACACCTCCCACCTGCGACGCAGATGCCCACCCAGCGGACGGTGTGATCCGCTGACACTGGGCAGACCTATCCTGGGGACGTCGGACAGCGCGGTCCGCAACCCGCCCGCATCAGACCTGCCCACCCGTCGCCCGCCGGCACCCCTCCACGAGCCGCGGTACGACGCCCCTGATCGCTGCAAGGAGCCGCACCTGTGAGCCGTGCCGACAACACTCCAGCCGAGATCGCGCCCGTCGAGAGCCTCGACCCCGGCCGGAGCGACAACGTCGCCCTGCGCGCCGACATCCGCCGTCTCGGCGACCTCCTCGGCGAGACCCTCGTACGACAGGAAGGTCAGGACCTCCTCGACCTCGTCGAGCGGGTTCGCGCCCTGACCCGCTCCGACGGCGAGGCCGCGGCCCGGCTCCTGGGCGACACCGACCTGGCGACCGCCGCCAAGCTGGTGCGCGCCTTCTCCACGTACTTCCACCTCGCCAACGTCAGCGAGCAGGTCCACCGCGGCCGTGAGCTGGGCGCCAAGCGCGCCGCCGAGGGCGGCATCCTCGCCCGCACCGCCGACATGCTCAAGGACGCCGACCCCGAGCATCTGCGGGAGACCGCCCGCCACCTCGGTGTGCGCCCCGTCTTCACCGCGCACCCCACCGAGGCCGCCCGACGCTCCGTCCTCACCAAGCTCCGCAAGGTCGCCGAGCTGCTGGACAGCGCCGACCCCGAGCGCCGCCGCGCCGACCTCCGCCTGGCCGAGAACATCGACCTCATCTGGCAGACGGACGAGCTGCGCGTCGCCCGCCCCGAGCCGACCGACGAGGCCCGCAACGCCATCTACTACCTCGACGAGCTGGGGCGCGGCGCGGTCGGCGACGTCCTCGAAGACCTGGCCGCCGAGCTGGAGCGGGCCGGCACCGAGCTGCCCGCCGGCACCCGCCCGCTCACCTTCGGCACCTGGATCGGCGGCGACCGCGACGGCAACCCCAACGTCACCCCCCAGGTGACCTGGGACGTCCTGCTCCTCCAGCACGAGCACGGCATCACCGACGCCCTGGAGCACATCGACGAGCTGCGCGGCGCCCTGTCCAACTCCATCCGCAACTGCGGAGCCACCGACGAGCTGCTGGAATCCCTCCAGCGCGACCTCGACCTCCTCCCGGAGATCAGCCCCCGCTACAAGCGGCTGAACAGCGAGGAGCCCTACCGGCTCAAGGCGACCTGCATCCGGCAGAAGCTCGTCAACACCCGCGAACGCCTCGCCGGCGACACGCCCCACGTCCCCGGCCGCGACTACCTCGGCACCGCGGAACTCCTCGACGACCTCGCCCTCATCCAGACCTCGCTGCGCGAGCACCGCGGCGGTCTGGTGGCCGACGGCCGCCTGGAGCGCACCCTGCGCACCATCGCCGCCTTCGGCCTGCAGCTCGCCACCATGGACATCCGCGAGCACGCCGACGCCCACCACCACGCGCTCGGCCAGCTCTTCGACCGCCTCGGCGAAGAATCCTGGCGTTATGCGGACATGCCGCGCGACTACCGCCGCAAGCTCCTCGCCAAGGAACTGCGCTCCCGCCGCCCGCTGGCCCCCACCCCGGCCCCGCTCGACGAGGCCGGCGCCAAGACCCTCGGCGTCTTCCGCACCATCCTCAAGGCCAAGGAGACCTTCGGCCCCGAGGTCATCGAGTCCTACATCATCTCCATGTGCGCCGGCTCCGACGACGTCTTCGCCGCCACCGTCCTCGCCCGCGAGGCCGGACTGATCGACCTGCACGCCGGCTGGGCCAAGGTCGGCATCGTGCCGCTGCTGGAGACCACCGACGAGCTGAAGATCGCCGACCAGCTGCTGGACGAGATGCTCGCCGACCCCTCCTACCGGCGCCTGGTCGCCCTGCGCGGCGACGTCCAGGAGGTCATGCTCGGCTACTCCGACTCCTCCAAGTTCGGCGGCATCACCACCTCCCAGTGGGAGATCCACCGCGCCCAGCGCCTGCTGCGCGACGTCGCCCACCGGCACGGCGTACGGCTGCGCCTCTTCCACGGCCGCGGCGGCACCGTCGGCCGCGGGGGCGGCCCCTCCCACGACGCGATCCTCGCCCAGCCCTACGGGACCCTCGAAGGCGAGATCAAGGTCACCGAACAGGGCGAGGTCATCTCCGACAAGTACCTCGTGCCGTCGCTGGCGCGGGAAAACCTGGAGCTGACGGTCGCCGCCACGCTCCAGGCCTCCGCCCTGCACACCGCCCCCCGGCAGTCCGACGAGGCCCTGGCCCGCTGGGACGCCGCCATGGAAACCGTCTCCGAGGCGGCCCACGGCTCCTACCGCCGGCTCGTCGAAGACCCCGACCTGCCCGCGTACTTCTTCGCCTCCACGCCCGTCGACCAGCTCGCCGAGCTCCACCTGGGCTCGCGCCCGTCGCGCCGCCCCGACTCCGGCGCCGGCCTCGACGGACTGCGCGCCATCCCCTGGGTCTTCGGCTGGACCCAGTCCCGCCAGATCGTCCCCGGCTGGTACGGCGTCGGCACCGGCCTCAAGGCCGCCCGGGAAGCCGGACTCGACAGCGTCCTCGACGAGATGCACGAGCACTGGCACTTCTTCCGCAACTTCCTGTCCAACGTCACCATGACGCTGGCCAAGACCGACCTGCGGATCGCCCAGCACTACGTCGACACCCTCGTGCCCGACCACCTCAAGCACGTCTTCGACGTCATCAAGGCCGAACACGAGCTCACCGTCGCCGAGGTCCTGCGCGTCACCGGAGAGACCGAACTCCTCGACTCCAACGCGGTCCTCAGGCAGACCTTCCACATCCGCGACGCCTACCTCGACCCGATCTCCTACCTCCAGGTCTCGCTGCTGCACCGCCAGCGCAGCGCCGCCGAGCGCGGCGAGGAGCCGGACCCGGTCCTCGCCCGGGCCCTGCTGCTCACCGTCAACGGCGTCGCCGCCGGACTGCGCAACACCGGCTGACCCCACCCCCGCACACGGCAGCGGCCCGTCCTCTCACCGAAGAGGACGGGCCGCTGCCCTATCTGCCCTACAGCGCCGCGAACGCCGCGCCCAACAACACCGCCCCCAACAACCCCATCACCCACGCCGTACGCCGCAGCCGCATCCCCCCGGCCACCACCAGCGCCGCCAGCAGCAACGATCCCGCGAACGGCACCCACGCATGCAATATCCCGGCCGTCCCGGTCCGCACCGCATGTGTCGTACCCGGCTCGACCGTCACCTCGACCCGCTCACCCTTGTCCGGCGCCGCAGCCTGCGCGATCGTCACCTTCGCCAGGGGCCGGCCGTCGCCCCCCGTCGGCGCATACGAGCCGGTGCACCGCTCACCCTCACACGCCGACACCGTCATCATTCCGCGCTCCCGCGCCTTGACGAGCATCGCGTACTGCGCCGTGTGCCACGACGTCCACACCCCGGCCACCAACAGAAGCAACGCCAGCAGACCCATCAGCCCGACCCGGGCGAGAAGCAGCGCCCCATAGGCGCTCTCCCCGACCCGCCGGGTACGACTGCGTCTGACCGAACTGGTGCGCGTACTGCTTGTGGACATGGCGGCGATCCTTGGCCATAACCCGCACCCGGTCAACCTCGGACAACGGTTCGTCAGAGCCTGACCCCCGCTGTCCCATTCAGGAGTTGTACGTACTCTGCGCCCGTTCCAAACCATCCACGATCAGCGTCTCCACCGCATCCGCCGCACGGTCCACGAAGTAATCCAGCTCGCGCCGCTCCGCCGAAGAGAAATCCTTCAGCACGAAATCCGCCACCTGCATACGACCCGGCGGACGCCCGATCCCGAACCGCACCCGGTGATACTCCGCACCCAGCGACTTCGTGATCGACTTCAAACCGTTGTGACCGTTGTCACCGCCACCCAGCTTCAGCCGCAACGCACCGTAATCAATATCCAACTCATCATGAATCGCAATGATGTTGCCGACCGGCACCTTGTAGAAATCCCGCAACGCCGTCGTCGGCCCACCCGACAGATTCATGAAGGACAACGGCTTCGCGACCACCACACGACGACTCGACGGACCCGGCGCACCAGAACGCCCCTCCACCACCTGCGCCCGCGCCTTGTGCGCCTTGAAACGGCCCCCCATCCGTTCCGCCAGCAAATCCGCCACCATGAACCCCACATTGTGGCGATTACGCGCATACTCCGGGCCCGGATTCCCCAGCCCCATCACCAGCCACGGATCAGCGTCCGCCATCTCAGCCACTCCCACATCCGCCGGCAACACCTCGCCGGCCCCGACCGCAACTGCCCATGAAACAGCCCAACCGCCACCCCACGCCCAAAGGCGCGCGGCAGCGGCTGGACCACTCGCTGAGAACCCGCCTCAGCGCAAAGCGACTCAGGCCTCGGCGCCCTCTTCGCCCTCACCCTCGGCGCCCTCTTCGGCCGGAGCCTCGGCCTGCGCCGCGACAACCTGCAGCACGACCGCGTCCCCGTCCACGTCCAGCGAGGAACCCGACGGCAGAGCGATGTCCTTGGCCAGCACCGAAGCGCCCGCGTCCAGGCCCTCGACGGAAATCGTGACCGACTCCGGAATGTGGGTGGCCTCGGCCTCGATCGGCAGCGTGTTCAGCACGTGCTCCAGGACGTGCTGGCCCGGGGCCAGGTCGCCCTCGACGTGGATCGGCACCTCGACGGAGACCTTCTCGCCCTTCTTCACGGCCAGGAAGTCCACGTGCACCAGGAACTGGCGGATCGCCTCACGCTGCACGGCCTTGGGGATGACCAGCGCGTTCTTGCCGTCGAACTGCAGACGGATCAGGGCGTTCGGCGTCTTCAGGGCCATCATCAGCGCGTGGTTGTGGATCGCCACGTGCTGCGGCTCGGCACCGTGACCGTAAATCACCGCGGGAACCAGGTCGGCGCGGCGCGCACGGCGGGCGGCACCCTTACCGAAGTCGGTACGAACCTGGGCCTCGAGCTTGACCTCAGCCATAACAGCACTCCTCGTATCTCAGAAACATCTGGTGGGCGTCACCCGGCCCACGACAGACCTGCTACGAAGAGCGCGTCGATAACGGACAGCCACCACAAAAGGGCGGCCTCCCTCGCCGAGCAACTCGATGAGTCTACCCGGCCGGAAGGCCGCCCCAAAGTCGATCAGCCCCGGACTACCTCACAGGCCCGCCCGAGACCCTTCCCTCACTGCTCCTCGAAAAGGCTCGTCACCGAGCCGTCCTCGAACACCTCACGCAGCGCGCGGGCGATCGTCGGCGCCATCGACAGCACCGTGATCTTGTCCAGCTCCAGCTCGGAAGGCGTCGGCAGCGTATTCGTGAACACGAACTCGCTCACCTTCGAATTCTTCAGCCGGTCCGCCGCCGGACCCGACAGCACACCGTGCGTCGCCGTCACGATCACATCCGCCGCACCATTCGCGAACAGCGCATCCGCCGCCGCGCAGATCGTGCCACCGGTATCGATCATGTCGTCGACCAGGACACACACCCGGTCCTTCACATCACCGACGACCTCGTGCACGGTGACCTGGTTCGCCACGTCCTTGTCACGGCGCTTGTGCACAATCGCCAGCGGCGCACCCAGACGGTCACACCAACGGTCCGCGACCCGCACCCGGCCGGCGTCCGGCGACACCACCGTCAGCTTGTCGCGGTCCACCTTCGCGCCGACATAGTCCGCAAGGACCGGCAGCGCAAAAAGATGATCCACAGGACCGTCGAAGAAGCCCATGATCTGGTCCGTGTGCAGATCCACGGTCACCACACGGTGCGCACCCGCGGTCTTCATCAAATCCGCGATCAGCCGCGCCGAAATCGGCTCACGGCCACGGTGCTTCTTGTCCTGACGCGCATAACCGTAGAACGGCACGACCACCGTGATGCTCCGCGCCGAAGCCCGCTTCAGCGCATCGATCATGATGAGCTGCTCCATGATCCACTTATTGATCGGAGCCGTGTGGCTCTGAATCAAAAAGCAATCCGCGCCACGCGCCGACTCCTGATAACGGACATAGATCTCACCGTTGGCGAAGTCGAAAGCCTTCGTCGGGACCAGGCCCACACCCAGCTGATGCGCGACCTCCTCCGCCAGCTCGGGGTGAGCGCGGCCGGAGAAGAGCATCAGCTTCTTCTCGCCGGTCGTCTTGATCCCGGTCACAGCAAATCTCCTCGAATCACAGTTTGCGTGCGTTCATCACGGTACGCCCCGCACGGCGCACCCCTTGCACGATCACCGCTCGCCCTCGGAACCCTGGCGAGCAGCCGAAGCCGCCTGCGCGGCGGCGCTTCCTGGCCGCTTACGCGCGACCCAACCCTCGATATTCCGCTGCTGGCCACGCGCGACCGCCAGCGAACCCGGGGGCACATCCTTGGTGATGACCGAGCCGGCTGCCGTATAAGCGCCGTCCCCGACCGTGACCGGAGCCACAAACATGTTGTCCGACCCCGTTTTGCAATGCGACCCGACGGTCGTGTGGTGCTTCGCCTCACCGTCGTAGTTCACAAAGACACTCGCCGCACCGATATTGGTGAACTCACCGATCGTCGCATCTCCCACATACGAAAGATGCGGCACCTTCGTGCCCTCGCCGATCGACGCGTTCTTCATCTCCACGTACGTACCGGCCTTCGCCTTCGGCCCGAGATCCGTCCCCGGCCGCAGATACGCATAAGGCCCGACGCTCGCGCCCGCACCGATACGCGCACCCTCGGCCACCGTGAACGACGCCACCGCACCCGCACCCACCGACGTATCCGCCAACCGCGAATGCGGACCCACCTCGGCACCCGTGGCGATATGCGTGACACCCAGCAACTGCGTGCCCGGGTGGACCGTCGCATCCGGCTCGAACGTCACCGACACATCCACCCACGTCGACGCCGGATCCACCACCGTCACACCGGCCAGCATCGCCTGCTCCAGCAGCCGGTCGTTCAGCAGCCGGCGCGCCTGCGCCAGCTGCACACGGTTGTTGATCCCCAGAATCTCCCGGTGATCGGCAGACACCGCCGCACCGACCCGGTGCCCGGCCTCCCGCACGATCCCCAGCACATCGGTCAGGTACTCCTCACCCTGGCTGTTGTCCGTACGCACCTTGCCGAGCGCGTCCACGAGCAGCCGCGCATCAAAGGCGAAGACCCCCGAGTTGATCTCGCGGATCGCGCGCTGCCCCGCGGTGGCGTCCTTGTGCTCGACGATCGCGGTCACCGCGCCGGTGCCCGCCTCGCGCACGATGCGCCCATAGCCCGTGGAGTCCGGAACCTCGGCGGAAAGAACGGTCACGGCATTGCCGTCCGCCGCATGCGTGTCACTGAGCAGCCGGAGGGTCTCGCCGGTCAGCAGCGGGGTGTCACCACAGACGACGATGACGGTGCCGTCGAGGGCGACACCGCTGTTGCTCAGCTCTTCCAGGGCCGTACGGACCGCGTGGCCGGTGCCCTTCTGCTCGTGCTGCACGGCGGTGCGCACGGCGGGGTCGACCTCGGAGAGGTGCGCCTGCACCTGCTCACGGGCATGGCCGACGACCACGACGAGATGCTCGGGATCCAGCTCTCGGGAGGCGGCGACGACATGTCCGACGAGGGAGCGGCCACAGAGGGCGTGCAGGACCTTCGGGGTCGCCGACTTCATGCGGGTGCCCTCACCCGCTGCGAGAACGACGACGGCTGCCGGGCGGTTGGCGCTCACGGGGATGCCCTTCGGCTTCTTGGCTACTTCGGGTGGTGGTCACCCGAAGGATACCGGTGCGTATAGCAGCCGAAACGCGGGCGGGTCCTGACTTGGTAGTCAGGACCCGAAATTTGCCTGGTGAATGTGGGCTCCCCCGAGAGGACTCGAACCTCTAATGGTCGGACCAAAACCGACAGTGTTGCCCATTACACCACGGGGGATGATAAAGAGGATCGAACCGGACATTCCGTCAGGCTGATCGCTCAGCACCCAACACTATGCCGTACCACCAGCCTTCGATGCGACGGTATAGCTCCGCGCTTTGTGAAACGTGGATCATGAGGCAGCCGTGGTAGTCCTCCCCGACGTTCTTCCGAACGGTCTTGGGGTTGTGTTTCTTGAGTGTCGTCTTGCCGAACGCCGACTGATCGGCGCCCGTGAGATCGACCCAGAACTGCTCTGCAGCCCCTACGTCGGCGGATTCGTGGACGTGTACGTGGAATCGCAGTCGCTCATCGCTCACGCCCAACAGGCGGAGCCAAGTGAGGTAGACCCGGATCATGTCGGGGTCGCTGTTGATGAAGATGGCGCGTTCGCTGAGGCGGTACGGCTTGCTCTTGCTGCCCTCTGACCAATACAGACCGACGCCGATCAGGAACAGCTCCCGGTCGGTGAGCTCGCCGATCTCGCTCGTCGCATCCTGCTTCGTTCGGCGTCGTTCCTCGTCGCGCCGCTTGAGTGTCGCCTCCCAGCCGCGCCGGGCGATGGCAGAGGCCTCTTCAGGGGTTCTGGGCGGCGGCTTCGGCAGGTCCCGCACCCACAGCGAGATCGAACTCTTCGAGCAGCCCAGTTCGACCTGGATCTCGTCGTAGGTCCTGCCTTCCCTCCGCAGGGCGCGGGCCCGCTCGCGGAGGTCGTCCTTGGCGTTCGGGCGGCGGGTCCAGTCGGGGGCGGGTTCGCCTTCGAGGAGGCGGTTGAGGATGTCGTTGTTGTGGACGTGGAGGCGGTCGCGGATCTGGCGGCGGCTGAGGCCGGCGCGGCGCAGGGCGACGGCCTGGGGGCGTAACGCCTCGTAGTCGGGGTGGCCCCGACGGGTGTTCGGCATGGGAACAGAGTGCCGTTCTCCTGCCTGCGGAAGAGGCGAAAATATGGGCGATTCAACAGTTCGAGGGATAACCAGTGGTAAGGGCTGGTAACGGGTCTGGTCTGTGACCGTATTGGGGCGGGGGATCGGGGGTGGGCGCCCGTAGGCTGGGCGGTATGACCGCGACGGGGGCAAGTGAAGGTGTGGGCGCGCGGGGTGCGCCGGTGGAGGGGCCGTGGTGGTGGGCCCGGCGGCGGAGTGCGGTGCTGGATGTGTTTCTGGCGGCGGCTTCCGCATTGGAGTGCGTGTGGGAGGGCACCAATTTCGCGCACGAGGCGCAGCTGCCCGAACTGCTGGGGATATTGCTCGGCCTGCTGGCGGGGCCGGTGCTGCTGGTGCGCCGACGGTGGCCCGTGGTGGTGGTGCTGGTCTCGATCGCGGTGATGCCCGCGGAGATGGGCGGGCTGCTGAGCGTGGTGGGGCTGTACACGCTCGCCGCGTCGGATGTGCCGCGCCGGATCACGGCATTGCTGGCGGGCATGACGGTGGTGGGGACGCTGGTGACGACGTTCCTCAGCTTGCGGGAGGACGTGGCGGCGCAGCAGGACTTCCGTCCGCCGATGTGGTTCGTTCCGCTGATGGCGCTTGCGGTGGGGCTGGTGCTGACGGCCCCGCCGGTGCTGTGGGGGCTGTACATCGCGGCGCGGCGGCGGCTCGTGGAGAGCCTGCGGGAGCGGGCGGACGGTCTGGAGCGTGAGCTGTCGCTGCTGGCGGACCGGGCCGAGGAGCGGGCCGAGTGGGCCCGTAATGAGGAGCGGACCCGGATCGCGCGGGAGATGCACGATGTGGTCGCGCACCGGGTGAGTCTGATGGTGGTGCATGCGGCCGCGCTCCAGGCGGTGGCGTTGAAGGACCCGGAGAAGGCGTCGAAGAACGCGGGGCTGGTCGGCGACATGGGACGCCAGGCGCTGACGGAGCTGCGGGAGATGCTGGGGGTGTTGCGTACGGCCGAGGGGGCGGCGGGGCGTGGCGCCGCGGCGTCGGGTGCGCCGGAGCGGCTGGCGGCGGTGGCTTCGCAGGCCGGGGCGAAGGCGACGGTGCAGGCGCGGCTGTCGGAGCCGTCCGCGGACGGGGCTTCGGCGGGGTCCTCGCCGGCCGGTCGCTCCGTTTCCGGGGCGGCGGCGTCGGAGTCCGGGGCGGGGGACGCGGATTCCGAGGGGCCGTGTCTGACGGAGCTGGCGGATCTGGTGGGACAGTCCCGGGCGGCCGGGATGGTGGTCGAGCTGATGGTGGACGGGGCCGCTGAACAGGAGACGGCTGCCGAGGCCGGGCGCCGGTATGCGGCGCGGGTGGAGCGGACCGTGTACCGCGTGGTCCAGGAGGCGCTCACGAATGTGCACAAGCATGCGCCGGGCGCCCGCGCGCGGGTGCGGCTGGCGCATCGGGACGGCGAGCTCGCCGTCCAGGTGGAGAACGGCCCCTGCGACGGCGGCGCGGCCGATGCGGGCCTGCCGAGCGGCGGCAACGGCCTGGTGGGAATGCGGGAGCGGGTGACAGCACTCGGCGGCGTGTTCGTCTCGGGCCCGACGGAGGCGGGGGGGTTCCGGGTGTCGGCGGTGCTTCCCGCAGTTGCCTCCCACGTTGCCGGGTGACCCGCCGTTTTTGTTTCTGTTGTTTTTTCCCGCCTTTGGCGGGGGCGGGTGGGGTTGTGGGGTGGGGCCCGTTGCCGTCTGTGGTGACGGTGGCGGGGGCTCCGGGGTGTGTTGCCGGACTGCTTCGCTTTACGT